>JBBQXZ010000204.1:0-8695 GCA_038209145.1 Cytophagales bacterium
CATAGACGGAACGTTGGCGTTCATTTAGAAAACCCAGACGCACAAATGGCACATTTGGTTTTTGCCGACACACTGCCCAACGCTGAAAAACCAAAAGAGCCATTTTATTGCCAACGCACGGACAGAAAAACGAACAGAAAAAACTAAATTAACCGACTGAAAAGTAAGATAAAGAGTAAATGATGATAAACAGCCTGAAACCAAGAAAGGCACTGAACAAAGCCTTTTTAAAAGTGAAACCCAACAGGGCTGAAATTGAGTGTTTCAAGACGAACCTTATCCAGTTGCTCGATGGCACCAATGACACGGAATCTGAGGAATTCCACAAGAATCTTGTCATTGAATTCTTGAAAAGGACCTACTACCACCCAAACCATTTCATCAACACCAAAGGGCGAAATGACCTTGTTATCCACAACGGGGACAAGGCCAATAGTTCGGTTGGCGTAATCGTCGAAGCAAAGAAGCCGACCAACAAATCTGAAATGGTGAAACCATTCGCTGATGGCGACACGCCTCAGCAAATGGTTACCAAGCTGAACACGAAAGCCTTTCAGGAATTGGTGCTTTATTATTTGCGGGAACGGATAACTCATAAAAACTTGGAGGTAAAGCATCTGATTATAACTAATATCCATGAATGGTTTATTTTTGATGCCACTATTTTCGAAAGACTTTTTGCACAGAACAAAACCCTTGTGAAACAATTCATTGACTTTGAAGGCGGTCGTTTAGCGGATATCAAAACCGACTTTTTCTACAGACAAATTGCCGAACCATTTATAGCCAATATCTCCTCAGAGGTGGAATTTGCCTACTTCAATTTACAGGATTACCAGAAGCCATTACGCAATAAGGATAAAACCGACGACACCAAACTTATCGCACTATTTAAACTGCTATCGCCCGAACATCTGCTTAAACTTCCTTTTTCTAACGACAGCAACAGCCTTGACAGGCGGTTTTACACCGAGTTGCTGCACATTATCGGCTTGACCGAAACCAAAGAAGGCGGAAAAAAGCTGATTGGGCGGAAAAAAGAAGGCGTGCGAAATACAGGAAGTATCCTGGAAGACGCCATCATTCAACTCGACAGTTTGGACAAGATCAGCAGGTTGGAGCGTCCGGCCCAATTTGGGGAGACCTATCAAGAACGGCTTTTCAATGTTGCGCTTGAGCTGGCCATTACCTGGATTAACCGGGTTTTGTTTTTGAAGCTGTTGGAGGCCCAACTGATCACGTACCATAAGGGAGATAAATCCTATTCGTTCCTAAACTTGGAAAAGATCAAAAGTTATGACGACCTAAACAGTCTTTTTTTTCAGGTCTTGGCTAGGAGATTTGAAGACCGAAATCCGGATGTAAAGCAGATTTTTCAGAAAGTTCCCTATCTCAACTCCTCTCTTTTTGAACCGACTGATATCGAGCATGCTACGTTTTTTATAAGCAACCTGAAAGATGATAAGAGCATTCCCATCATTTCATCGACCGTTCTGAAAAACGACCAGGGAAAGAAGATGACTGGAAACTTATCAACGATGGAATACCTGTTTGAATTTTTGAACGCGTACGATTTCAGCGGTGAAGGTGGGGAAGAAATTCAGGAAGACAATAAAACACTGATAAATGCTTCCGTGCTCGGGTTGATCTTTGAGAAAATAAACGGGTACAAAGACGGATCCTTTTTCACCCCCGGTTTCATCACGATGTATATGTGTCGGGAAACCATCCGCAAAGCCGTGGTGCAGAAATTCAACGAAACCAAACAGTGGGATTGCAGGGACTTTGATGAGCTATATGACAAAATAGGAGACCGAAAAGAAGCCAACGCAATTGTCAACAGCATCAAAATATGTGATCCGGCTGTTGGTTCCGGGCATTTTCTGGTTTCGGCCCTCAATGAGCTGGTTGCCGTCAAAAATGACCTGAGGATTCTCCAAGACCGTGCCGGCAAACGCCTGAAGGAATATCAGGTGGAAGTAGTGAATGATGAACTCACCGTAACAGACGATGAAGGCGAACTCTTTGAGTATAACCCTACCAACAAGGAAAGTCAGCGCGTCCAGGAAGCGCTTTTTCATGAGAAGCAAACCATCATTGAAAGCTGCCTTTTCGGCGTAGACATCAATCCAAACTCTGTAAAGATTTGCCGCTTACGTCTATGGATTGAGCTTTTAAAAAACGCATATTACAAGCAAGAAGACCTTCCAGGTTTTCAAAATCTGGAAGGTCTAAAGGCATTGGAAACCCTGCCAAACATTGACATCAATATCAAATGCGGAAACTCATTGGTAAGCCGTTTTGCCATTGATGCCGATTTGAAGCAGGCCCTGAAAAAAAGCAAGTGGACGATTGACAGCTACCGGTTGGCTGTTGAAACCTATCGCAATGCCCAAAGCAAAGAACAAAAAAGGGAGATGGAGCGCTTGATTAATGCTATCAAGACAGACTTTAGACTTGAAATAAAGAAAAATGATCCCATCAAGAATAGAATCACGAAGTTGGGGCAGGAACTCTTTATGCTTACGGGTAGGGGTAGAGATGGCTTTGGCCTGATGCTTTTTGAACCAAAAGAAGAATATGGAAAAAACAGAAAGCTGGAGGCAAAGCGTAAAGAAAAAATCGATAAAATTGAAAATGAAATAAATAGTCTATCTGAGAAAATAAATGAAATTGAGAGCAATCAGATTTATGAAAACGCTTTTGAATGGCGGTTTGAATTTCCAGAAGTGTTGAATGGAGAGGGTGATTTTGTGGGATTTGATGTGGTGATTGGGAATCCACCTTATTTTTCAATGTCCAAAATTAAAGCGCAAGCTGACTATTTTTCAAAAGCCGGTTTTGAAACTTACGCAAAAGGTGCTGATATCTATTGCCTTTTTTACGAACTTGGGGGGAAAATACTCAAAAGCAACGGTTTTTTAACTTTTATTACCTCCAATTCTTGGTTACGGGCCATCTATGGTGAACTATTGAAGGAATACTTCCTGAAAAACCTTCAACCCATTTCACTTTTAAATATAGAAGACATTCAAATCTTTGAAGAGGCCACGGTTGAATCCAACATCATTACCTTGCAGAAAAGAAAATTGACAGATTCCTTTTCTGTCGCAAACTTATCTGATGATTATATGTTGGGCAGTTCCTTATCAGCTTATTTTGAGTTGAATCACTTTGATTTTGTTGTGCCCGAAACTTCCGAGTGGTTTATTGGAAATCAGGCGCAAGGAAAACTCAAAGCAAAAATCGAAACCCAGGGAAAGCAACTGAAGGAGTTTGATATAAGAATTAATTTCGGAATAAAAACAGGCTATAATGCGGCATTTATCATTGACGAAGAGAAGAAAAACGAACTTATAAAGCTCGATGAAAGGAATGCTCAAATCATAAAACCTATACTACGGGGAAGGGATTTGAAAAAATACAGTTATGACTTTGAAAATATCTATTTAATCAATTCTCATAATGGTTTAAAAGAAAGCGGATTGAAAAGAATTGATATAGAAAATGAATTTTCAACCATCTACCAACATCTCAGGAAGTTCTTACCCGAGGTTGAAAAGCGATATGATCAAGGTGAACATTGGACAAATCTTAGAAATTGTGCCTACTTAGAGGACTTCGATAAACCTAAAATCATATGGGGCGAGATTTCAGACAAACCTAAATTTGCCTTTGACGATGAAGGGTATTATGCAGAAGCAACAACTTTTTTATTGACAGGAGAAAAATTGAAGTTCCTCTTGGCAATTCTAAATTCGAAAGTGTCTGAATGGTACTTCAACCTTATTGGTACTACTACAGGAATGGGAACAACTAGGTGGAAAAAATATAAAATAGAATTACTGCCCATAAAAAAACCGTCAGAAAGCCAGGAAAATGAAATTGAAAAGTTGGTGGACCAAATCATCTTCCTTAAAAAACAAAATCCGTCAGCGGACACTGCCAACCTTGAAGCCCACATTGACGAGTTAGTTTACCAGCTTTACGAATTGACGGAAGAAGAAATAGCCCTTATCAAAAATGGATAAATCCATTCCTCTTGAATCACTGGGGATGAATTTCAGGATACACTCTTCGTTCCCGATAGTGGTGTTGGTTACAAGAGATGAACCCGGTAGGCTTTTTTCCATTGCTTCATCTCATTTTCAAGATCTTCCTGAGAGGTATAAATCCCTGACCTGATCCTGGTTTTTCCAGCTTTGATACGCTCCTTAAATATCTCGTCGGTCATGGACTCGCCGGGTACCGTATAATCGTCATCTGTATATTATCTGACAACGGCAAAGCAGGTTTTATCAACTTTTTGTCCCCTGATTCCATATTGTGGCGCAATTCCAGTTTTAAAACCTGAGTTTGATTATCCGTCAAACTAGCAATAGAATTATCCAGTAAGATTTTTTCGGCATTGATGCTGGAAAATGCGGCGAAAAAGAAGTAATTTGATTCATTTGAAACAGGTTTGCCCACGTGGTCATTATTGTTGCACCCCTCCAGGGGCGGGTTTTATGAAATCCGATCTAGCCCTGAATGGGAGAAATAATATTTCTTGGGCTGCACCCATAGCTTTGGTCTTTTGCCCTTTCAGTTTACAGTCGGAATCAAATTTTGTTTTGGCTGCGGGGCTGTTTATTGAATCCATAATTTTTCGCCAATACCCAAGCATGGCTATTGTTTCCAATATTGATCCTGGTTTCGAATCTAAGATGTCAGATCAACCGCTTTAGGGTTTTGGCGGGAATGCGTTGACCGTACTGAGAGCTTTGGCCAAAACGGGGAAATTTGCGTTGTTTTTTACAATGGGTTGAAAATCAAGGCTATTAAATCGGCCACTCCGCTGGAATTTTTGGGTAAGGTTGATTTGCGAAAGATTGGTTCTTGACTGGAATTTAAACAACCTGTTGAGAGGGTGTTGTCGTTGCAAATTAAGTAAAAAAACAATCGAACTCAGGTTTATAGGATTGAGGGATGATTTGATTAAAAGGTAGAAAAACGGTGGTGAAAACAACTTTACCAAATCCGATGGACAACAACCTATAGCAAATGGGATGATATCTGGAGAAGATTTGGTTGTCAGCTAATAAGATTATTGTTAATTTAAAAGGCAATTGTAGTTTGGGGTTGGGAATTGATAATATGCTTTCCCGATACCAGGGGGCCGGCCACTTTGTAGATAAATGTATGGACAATCGGGCATAGCAGCCACCGAGATAAATTATGACGCTGAGTTGCCGTCACCAAATATCAAGGATTGTGAATGAATTGAAAATCTGTCCATTTTCAATCCTTGGATTTGAAAAAGACCTTGGGTGGGTGTACTTGTGTCTATTCTAAAGGAGCGCAAAACATAAAATGCCAAAAATTCCGGTGGTTGATAGGCTTTACTATCCGCGTCAGATAAAGTGAGATTGGAAAATATTTCTTTTACGAAGGCAACCGTTCTGTTGTCGGCACACGTGATAGGGTTAATTCAAATAAATTTAAAACCAACGAATTTCTACTATGAAAAAACTACTTGTCCCCATTCTTTTACTCCCATTTATTTCATGCGTTGAAGAAGACAGTACTATCCAAAACACCGCAAATACGAATTCTTTCCTTGAAGCCACGCAAAATGAGCGTTGGGTGATCAGCCGATTTGTCGAGGAAGGCCGAGATCTGACGTTGAACTATCTTGGGTCAAGTTTTTTATTTTCGGAAGACAGAAAAATCACCGTTGATAGCGGAACTGAAACCACGCAGGGAAGTTGGCGAATCGAACGGGACCGCAATGTCTCCGAGCTTTACCTTGATTTTGCAAACAATAGGTTAATGAACGAACTCAGCGAAGATTGGGAACTCTTAGAATTTTCCCCTTCCCTTATCAGACTGACCGAAGCCGATGATACGGAAATTGATACGTTGATATTTGTACGGGCAGGTACTCCAGTGGCAAACAATAACTATGCGAATGCCCTGGTCGCAAAGGGATTGGTAGAGAAACTCGAAGACAAGGCTTTTTCGATCGTGAAAGTTACGGATGATCGGCAGGACTATACACAAGCGATGGGGGAAATCGAGCTGGCGTTTGGGAAAAATAGGGTTTTGCAACTCAAACAGGGAAACCAGGTAATTGCTACCGGCATTTGGCTGATTGGAATCGGCAGCGATAAGGTAACCTTGGAGTTGGATTTAGCTGACAATATACTAGCTGAATACGTGGATGAAGAATGGGAGCTTCTGGAAATAGAAGGCAATGATATTCGACTGGAAGAGACCGACACCGACAAGGATCAACTAACTATACGTCAAAAGTGACACGGCGAATTTTGAGCCTTGATAGCTTTTGAAGAAAACTTGTGCCATCTGGAGCTAGAATACGGATGGCCTAAATGGAATGAAAAAAGCCCGAAAAATTCTTCGGGCTTTTTTCATTACCTGGTCATCAATGACTTCACGACACACCTGCCCTTAGCGGGAATAATTGCGGGATTTGCACTTCAATCATTTATTTCAAGAGCGTACGTGCGAATAACCTGATACATATCGTTTATTGTGACTAAATATCAAAAAGAGAACTCTCCCAAAATTTGCATTTTTAGGCACTAAGAATTGCTTACTGTCTTACTGTAACAATTGTCACCACTTTGAAGGATTAGCCTACCTACTTTTGTAAAGACGAATTTGAAAAGTTTTGAAAAATGGATTACATCGGCCTCATAGGTTTTGCATCTACAGTTTTAATTGGCGTAAGTCTTGGCCTGATAGGTGGTGGGGGTTCCATCCTCACCGTTCCGGTTCTAGTCTATATTCTCGGGATTGAGCCGGTTTTAGCTACAGCATATTCCCTGTTTGTAGTGGGAAGTACGTCTTTGGTTGGCTCCTTTACCTATATGAAAAAGAGTTTGGTAGATTATAAGACTGCTTTAGTCTTTGCAATACCATCTTTCATTACCGTATTTATGACAAGGAAATTTCTCGTTCCTGCTTTACCTGATCCAATATTTGAAATGGGAGAGTGGGTCATATCCAAAAATATTGGAATTATGATTTTCTTTGCTTTAATCATGCTTGCAGCATCCTATTCGATGGTAAAGGGTGGTGCAAAAAAAGTTGAGGATGAAGATTCCAAAGTTAAATTCAATGTCCCCCTCATTGCTCTGGAAGGAATGGTGGTAGGTGTAATAACCGGGATTGTAGGTGCCGGTGGTGGCTTTTTAATTATTCCGGCACTAGTACTTTTGGCGAGGCTACCCATGAAAATGGCTGTTGGAACTTCATTATTGATTATTGCCGCAAAATCTCTAATTGGTTTCCTGGGTGACATAAGTAGTCAAACTATTGATTGGCAAATACTCTTGATTTTCACGGGATTATCTATTATAGGAATCTTTATCGGAAGTTCACTATCCACTCGAACCAATGAAAAAACCTTAAAAACAGGTTTTGCATGGTCTGTGCTTGCAATCGGGATTTATATCATAAGTAAAGAGCTATCATCCCTTTAATCTTACTATATTTATCCGGTTTTCTGAAAGTAAAAGACATGAATATTATTAAATTCGGCCGACACTATCTAAAATGGCAGGTTCAGTCTCCGCGGCTGAACATAGTCGAAGCATCCGTTATCGATCTTCTTTCCAGATAGGCAAAAAATACATATTTACTTGCATCATGCTGTTCATCCACAAATATTAATCAGTTATAATTTTGAAAAAATACTTGCAGATTGCGTTTGATGGGTATTTTGGTTATTGGGATTACCTCAAAAACGAAATACTCTATCCATCTTGGTACAATTACTTTTGGTGGCTTTTAGGTCTCTCCTTATTGGTTTGGGCATTGGAAATAATATTTCCCTGGAGAACCCGAAAATCAGCTTTTAGAAAAGACTTTTGGTTGGATGCATTCTATATGTTCTTCAACTTTTTCCTTTTTTCACTCATCATTTACAATTCGCTTTCCAATGTTTTTGTGGAAGCATTTAATGATTTCTTAGGTTGGTTTGGCGTAAAAAATCTTGTGGCGATCGAGGTGAATAACTGGCCGGTCTGGGGTCAATTTCTATTGATGTTTGTGATTGCTGATTTTATCCAATGGAATGTCCATCGCATGCTCCATCGATTTCCATGGCTTTGGGAATTTCATAAAGTCCATCATTCAGTCGAGGAAATGGGGTTTGCAGCACATCTGAGATATCACTGGATGGAAACTATTATCTACAAGTCCATTCAATATATTCCATTTGCAATGATTGGATTTGGGCTTGCTGATTTTTTTGTGTTGCATATTTTTACGATCGCCATCGGCCACCTCAATCATGCCAATATCAAACTGACGTATGGGCCTTTCAAATACATTTTGAATAATCCGGTAATGCACACCTGGCATCATGCTAAAACGATTCCGGAAGGTTCACATGGGGTGAATTATGGAATCACACTTAGCCTTTGGGATTATTTATTTGGTACAGCTTACATCCCCAATTCGGGAAAAGACGAGCCGCTCGGCTTTAACAAAATCGAAGAATTTCCACAAACCTTTTGGTCACAAATCAACTATCCATGGTCAAGAAAGAAGTTAAAATAGCCAAGAATCCGCTTAATAATTGGGGGTTGGTAATGATCATGTGCGTATGGTTGGGATTGGCTCCTTTTTTTCCAGAGCCACATATATGGGGCAAAATCAAATGGGTTGCGGGTGGTGCCAATGGCAT
>JBBQXZ010000205.1:0-8672 GCA_038209145.1 Cytophagales bacterium
AAAAAAAAATTCCTGCTTTTACCATTGCCGACATCGCATACGCTCAACCAATCTCCCTCCAATCCTTCTGTGTCACTTGTCACCAAGAGGAAACCGTTTTTTTGTTACCTTTGACCCAACAAATCAATATTAGCCATGACATACTTTCAAGCAAAAAAAATTACCGGACAATCCTTTGCCGCTATAAGGACAAAAACTGAAGCAGCCCTCAAAGAAGAAGGTTTTGGGATTTTGACAGAAATAGACATTCAGTCTGTTATGAAAAAAAAATTGGACAAAGATTACAAACCATACCTGATCTTGGGTGCCTGTAATCCTGTGTTTGCCGATAAAGTGCTGCAGGCTGAACCAAACATAGGCGCACTCCTGCCCTGCAATGTCACTATCCGGGAAACCGAAACCGGAGAAGTCGAAGTGGCCATCATGGACCCTTCCGAAGCAATGGCAGCCGTACAAAATCCCGAAATCGAACCACTTGCCAACGAGGTAAGGGAAAAACTGATGCGCGCCCTCAAAGCCATTTAATCCAGATTTTGGCTCAAGAGAGAAATTTCGGATGCATAAACGAGTTTGTCTCCCGAAATACCACATCCTTATAAGTAGGATCCTGATTTTTCATATTGGCCCCCTGAATCAGGCATCCACTTCAATAACGGATTTTTGGAAGTATTATATTCAAAAAAATACCCAAGATCAGCCAGTGATTGCTTGGGTATTTTAATAATTTTTTTGTGACAGCTTTATCAGGCGAAGGACTTCTGTCTGACTGGACATGGAGCATCGTTTTATCCAACCCCCATATTAGTGAATACCTCCTAAACTGTCAATGCCAATTCCTGAATCTCTCCTTTTAACCCATTAAGCTGTTGTTTCACCTTATCGAGTACTTCTTCTGCGCCAGGCTTCATGGTATCTACCAGGTTTTGATAGTAGCTAATCCCATCAGTTAAGTTTTTTCTGAATCTGTCGAAATATGCCTCCACCTTTTGTGTCCGTTCAGGTAATGCGTTCGCCATTTCATTTTTCAAATAATCCACATAAAGCTGAATTTCCTTTACGAAGACGTGGGGCCTTTCCGGATCAAGACTCAGGTTGATTTTACCATAGATATGATCCACCATCTCCCTGAGACTGAACACACCTTTGAAGTAGGCCAGATTTGGTCCGGGACAAATGGTAACCGCATTCAGGTTCCTACGGGGATTTGTCCCCTGAAGGAGGATAGCTGAGGCACTGAGACCTTCACAAAGGCAATCTTTTTCCAGCACCTTTACCACTTCTTCCGCAGTGACTTCTCCTGCTTCTTGCTGTTTGAGCTTTAAATGTTGGTACTGCCGAGAAGCCGTACATATGGGAATATCCGAAAACTCCTTGCTGAACGACAAAAACTTCTTATAACAGGGACTTCCGGGCCTGTTTTTGGCTATGCGGGTTTTTCGCTGTTCTTCGGCACTGCTGTTTCGCAGGTTATTGAACGGAACACCAAGCGGGGATGAATGGCTGAGGTAAAAGTCTGATTTTCTTGCTGCTATCAGCCGCTGCAAGGTATCGTCATCCACGGAAGTCGCTTCAGGAACCAACAAAAAGGGACTGCCCCATCCGGTACCGTCAAGTTCATAATACTCCCTGACAAACTGATCCTCCCGGGCATCTCCCAACCCACCTTGATACGTGATTTTGGGCTGTATATCATTCGGCAGTGCCTCAAATCCTTTATCGGAAAGAATTTGCTGACAGCTTTCGGCCAAAGTTTTTGTAAGCACTTGCCGGTTTTGCTTAAATTCCTCCAAGATAGGTCCCATTAGAAAGCCTTCCGTGGCAAACGCATGTCCTCCACAATTGAGGCCTGACTCAACTCGGAATTCGGAAACCCAAATCCCCTTTTTGGCCAAAAATTTTCCCTGAATCAATGCGGAGCGGTAATCGCTGACTTTTAAGACAACCCGTTTCTTTATATGACCTTCTTTATTGGGGAAAAAATCCGCAAACTGCTCCATATAGGAGTAGAGCGCAGGGTTTAATCCAGCGGAAAAGATAACTGCGGCATCCAAGTCACTCTGCGCAAAACCCCTCAAGGCTGCCAAAGCATCGGAATACTGTCGCGGCAATTCGTTGCCCTCGGCATCGTAGTTCATCTTATCTACCTTGGTCATGATATTCACATCGATACTGCCCGGCTGTATGGTCTGTCGTAGCTTATCTTGGAGATTTTTCCTTTGGTCACCCAAATTTTCAAGCATCTGAATATACAGTAAATGAAGGGGATGATCTTCGGGCAAAAGCTCAAAATAGGCATTGATTTCCCGGTCTGCCTCAAAATCCTGTTGCCTCAAACCATTTATCTGGCCTTCCACCTGAGCATGTAAAAAATTTAAATATGCCGTTGTCCGCTTGGCTTTGGCATCCGGTTCATTATCCGGAATCCCCTCAAACGAAATATGTTGATTTTTGCTGTAAAGCTTCCGCATGTCCTCCAACAAAAAATCGTCTATGATGGAAACACAGCTGGAGATTCCAAACTTGGCAACTTTGAGCGGCGAGTCAACGGTGAATCCAAGTCCCATGACCGGGATATGAAAGGTATGAAGGGGTGAGGAAACTTGCATAAGTCAATTTTAATAGGATTAAGCCAAAATAGAAACACAAAATTATCTGTTTGGATCAAGCGCGACTAGTACCCTAGTCATTAGAGAATATGACTTTAATCAACTTTTCGGGATCAAGATTTTACCAGTTCTTTTATATATTCCCGCATCAACTGCAGGTAACGTATCGAATCATACAAATTTCCCTTATTGGATTTGGGGGAATTTCCCTGACTAGCCTCAAGAGCCAAGACCTTAGCCCGGACATTGGCACGTAGCAACTTGAAATAGATAAAAATCCGCCTATTTTCTTTGATGACTAATTCTCCTTTATAGTTATTGTATTCGTTAAAAAAAACTTCCGAAAGCTTCAGATGTCCATAAAACTCCATGTCCATACAGAGAAAAGCGACTTCATACCAAACATCGATCTGACGAAAGGAAGCGTTAAATTCGATGCAGTCAAATATAACGGGTTCAGGGTTCATGAATATGTTCCGGCTATGAAGGTCCCCATGGACATCCCGGATCTGCCCGGCTTTGGCTCGGGTAATAAACAGATTCTGATTTTTTGTCAAAAACTCATCGCTAAACCGGATGGCGACTTCAATAAAATCCGGCCATTCTGAATCCGTTATTTCAAAGTTTCCCGATATGGAGCGTAGATCCCGAAAAAGCCCTTTTGCCCCAATCAAATGAAATGGAGTTGAAATGACACCCGCATCGTTGTGAAAATCCGCTACCTGCCGGGCCAATTGGCAAATAGCTTCTTGACTCACTTTTTTTTTGGAAAGAAGATGGTCCATCCGAAGCGAGTCTTTTTGCCTTATCATGACCACGCCATAATCCAATACCGTCTGTTTTCCATTTTCGATAACCCATTTTTCACCGTCCAGACCAAGAGCTACCACGGCAAGGTAGATATCCGAAAATCGGCTGTTAAGTGTCACCTCCTGCTCGCAGAAATATTTCCTTAGCTCCAAGGTGGAAAAATCGAGAAAGGACAGTTTAACGGGCTTTTTGATTTTCAGGGCAAAATCTGCGGTGAACACCACCCAAGAAATATGTGTTTCCTGAATATTCCTGTCAAACGCTTGGTTGTAGAGTGTGCCATGCTGCACCAACTCTTGGATGTCAGTTTTCTCCATGTTCGATATGGGCTAGTGCTGTTTCCAACATAAATGCGATATTATCTTTCTTGGATTCCAACACGGTCACCTCCATAATAATTGGCTCAAACGCCTCCTTAATTTTTTTGTACACTGAAAAATCAGCTTGGCTTTCGGTGCGAGGCTGGCGGAGTCTCTCTCGGATCAGGTCCTCGTCTGCCGTTGTATGAAAATAAAAGGGGGAAGCCCCCTCCTCAACGGCCAATTTTGAAAACAGGTCCCGGGTCTGTTGCAGGTGAAAAGTTGCGTCGATGACCACTGTTTTTCCCAGATTTAACGTCTCTTTGGCCAACTCCTCCAAGTCATGGTAAATCTTTAGTTTATCTTCTGTCGAATAGTGGCCCCTCCTACCCGTGCGGTTTCTTTCCCGGTCGCTACTGAGGTAGTTGGCACCTATTGCTGAAGCCAGCCGTTCGGCGAAGAAACTTTTTCCCGAACCCGGTAAGCCCATCACCAAAATCAGTTTTTTCATGGATTAACTAGTTTCTTTGGCCATCCTCAGTACACTTTCCCAAATCTCCTTTTCTACAGGTATGCCATTTGCAAAGTTTTCCTTTCGGTTGCGAAGGGATTGCTCACCGGGAAAATGGACCTCCTTTCCCTCAAAAACCTGCGAGTTGGCCAAATCCCCCAAAATTTCATCTGCTCTTTCCCTGAACAGGCCCATGTCCAAACCCAGTTTCCCAGGATCTAGGCAAAGAAAAAATTGGGAAATGGCATGTTCTTCTTTTTCCCGTCCGATTTCATGGGTTGCTTTTCCCCCGGAAATCAAAGAACTAACCATATCGAGCATGAGCGAAAGTCCGGAACCCTTCCACATGCCAAACGGCAATGCCAAATTACCTGCTAAGATTTCGCCGGGACTTTTGGTAAGTTGCCCGTCCGCATCAAACCCGGCATCAAAGGGTAAATCTTCTCCCCTTCTAAGGTAGGTACCCATTTTTCCATATGAATATTGGGACATGGCCATATCCAGCACCACACCCAGATTTCCGGTGGGTACTGCCAACACAAGCGGGTTGTTTCCAAGTTTGGGTTCTCTCCCTCCCCAGGCGGGCATGTTTGGAAGGGTGTTGGTAAAGCATATCCCCACACAGCCGGCCTCCACCGCTTGCCAGCCGTAATTTCCAGCACGCATCCAGTGATTGGTATTGTAAAGGCCCACACAGCCTATGCCGCTTAATTTAGCCATAGCTATGGCTTTTTCCATCGCAAAATGCGCATTTAGCATACCCGGTCCCAGATTGCCATTCCAGCGTTCAAAGACCGGCAAGGCAAATTCCCGCACCGGTTCTGCCAAGGGATTTACGTACCCCTCTTTGACAAGCCGAATAAACTCCGGAAATCGGTTTAGCCCGTGGGAGGGTACTCCGTCCAAACTGGATTTGGCAAAAAGATCCGCACAAAGGGCTGCCTTAGATGGTGAAAAACCGTTCTGCTCCAAAATGGACACAAAGGTTTCTATCATTTTCTGAAACGTGATCCGAAGTTCATTTACTTCCATTTTCTTACTTTCTATAACTTGTCTTTACTTTGTCTGATTCTACTTCATAAATGAAACCCATTCTCTTTGAATTTCCTTCCAAAAATTCAAGTTCACCAAATCCTGCCTTCTATCCAAATGCCTAATATTAAGTAGCGTAAATATTTTAATAAAAAGAAAATAAATACATCCTATATCGTATAATTTTCAAGCAAAAATTTTATATTTCGAAGGCTTTAAATTTTTAATTATGAATAGATTCTCAGGTGGTTTTTTATGTACACTGGTCCTTTTTTTAATGGACTCCAAGGGGTTTTCCCAATCCCCCGTAGCTGCTTATTCCTCTTTGGAAAAACATCAACGGATAACCCTACAAGACGATTATGGCTTCTTGATTGACATTCGACAAAGCACACTGATTACCGACTCCAAAGGGCTTGATCATGGAAGTTACAGTATAGATATTGATCAATTCACCGAAATAGAGAATTTCGAGGCGCGCATAATTGATCCCAAAACCGGCAAAACGATTCGAAGGATTCGGACAAAAGATCTCGCCGACCGGGCTGCCATCGGACAGGGATCATTTTTCGAGGATTCGAGGGTCAAGTATTTCACTTTGGAAAATATACCCGTTCCGCTACGCGTGGAGGTGGAAGTCACCTTGAAAAAATCCGGCAATTTCAATCTTCCCAAATGGTATCCCAACAGCTATTATTTTCAAAACGTGACGGAATCTACCCTGGAAGTAATCTATCCGGAAAGCATGGGGATAAGGTATAAAGAAAAAATGCTAAGCGGAATTTCTGCTCCGGGGGAATCAACAGGCTGGCAAAAGCTCAGGTGGGAAGCCCGGAACCTTTCTCCCATCGACAAAAACGAAGAAGATTCGGAACTTCCATTTGTTGCGTTGGCACCTGTAAAATTTGCCATGGAAGGCTATGAAGCCACGATGGATTCTTGGGAATCGTTTGGAAGCTGGTTTAATCTTTTGAATGCCGGCAGAGATGAATTGCCAGAGGAGTTAAAAAAACACGTACATGTATTGACCGCAGACCTAACCGATGATTTTGAGAAAATTAATGTCTTGTACAAATACCTGCAGAAAAACTACCGCTATGTAAGCATCCAATTGGGTATAGGCGGATGGAGGCCCATGAAAGCCTCTGAAGTGGCCGCAACGAAATACGGGGATTGTAAAGGGCTAAGTTTGCTGATGAAAGCCCTTCTCAAGGAAGCTGGCATTCCTTCAGACTATACGTTAGTTCTTGCGGGGGATGACCGGGATCCGATAGACGTGGACTTCCCCTCCAACCAGTTCAACCACGTGATCCTGAGAGTGCCTCTGCCTGGGGATACCTTGTGGCTGGAGTGTACTTCCAATACCCTTCCTGCTGGATATTTGGGAAGCTTCACCAAAAACCGCCCCGTCTTGGTCATTACCGAAAAGGGCGGATTCATAGACCTGACCCCCTCCTATTCTGCAAGTAAGTATCACCAAAGGAAGGTTTCATTACAGGTTGACCTTATGGACAACGGTGATGCCAAAATCAAGGGTATCTCCCACTATCAGGGAGAGCCTGCCGAAATTTTTGCGTCACTCACCTATCAACTTTCTGAAAAAGAACAAAAAGATTTTTTAAACACGCATCTTGGCGGCAGCGGTTTGAATCTGCAGTCATTCCAAATTTCAGTAGGTCAGGAGCGGGATATACCGACTGCGGAAGTGTCCTACGAAGGCTTAGTAGCCCGTTTTTCTCAAAATACCGCCAAGCGGATTATGATTCCGCTTTTATGGAACAAATTCCCGGTGGAAGAGATGAATAATGACAGCTGGGAATACGAAGAAACCCTGGAAATCAATACCGAGCGTCCATTGGTTTTTGACGGTGAACAGCCGGCATGGACCGTGGAAACCCCGCATTACCTACTTGCCTTGGAAACGGTCCATGAGGCCAACAAACTTCTAATCAATAAAAGAATAAGGACTCATCTCCAACCCGAAGTAATTGGTACGTCCAGAAGGGACCTCCTATCAGAAATGCAAAAGGAATTTCAAAAGCAACTCATTTTTAAAAAGTAAAATCCGATGAACCGAACACTAATTTTTACCATACTTGCGTGCCTGATTCTAACGCCAGGACAGCTTATCGCCCAAGAGATGAAATTTGGGAAGTACTCCCCATGGGAGTTTGATTTAACCCACGCAAGCTTTGAACCTGGTTCTGATGCGGTGGTACTGGAGGAAATCAATTCGAGTTTTTTCTCCGGGGTTCAGTTAAAGAGCGAAATTCACCGGAGAATAAAGGTGCTGAAGGAAAGTGGGAAATCTCATGCCGATGTGCTCCTACGCTATTATGATGGCAAAGATGCGATAGAATCCATTCAGCGACTCCAGGCGCAGATTGTCAACAGGGAGAATGGAACAGAAAATATCATCAAGCTTTCAAAAAGTGATTTTTTTGAGGTAGATGCCGGTGATGGATATAAGGAAATCCGGTTTACCTTTCCGGAGGTAAAAGAGGGATCCATCTTAGAATATGCCTACAACAAACTTGATAAATCGATCCTGTTTGTGGATGGATGGGTATTTCAAAATGACATCCCTACCATCAAATCATCTTATTCGATAACCATTCCTGAATTTCTCGACTATAGAATGCTGGCACAGGGGGCAAAAGTAATCACTTCCAAATATAAAAGTGGTCCCGACGGACTTTACCAATGGAAGTTAACTGATCTTCGATCCGTAAAAGCAGAACCGTATATGAACCATTTTTCCGATTACCTTGAAAAAGTTCAGTTCCAACTGGCCGGATATAAATCCCAATCTACTAATGTTTTGGGTCAAACAGAATCTGGCTATGAGAAAATGTTCAGTAATTGGCAAGAATTGGCGGATTTTTTCCGGGATAGAAAAGCCTTTTCCTCATACACCTCTCCTGATAAAAATGTAAGCAAAACCCTGGCGATTACCGATAGCGCCGGAAAGACTAAAACAGAAATCCTACAGGAGAACTATTTCTATATCACCCAAAACTTCACCTATGACGGTAAAGGAGGGATTGTTCCCGATCAATTGCTTAAGGATTTGTTGGTAAACAAAAAAGGAAACCGGGCAGAAATTAATCTTGCCCTAATGGCCTTACTTAATGCTTCGGGGATAGAAGCTCATCCGGTTTTGATCAGTAGTAAAGGAAATGGAAGATCAGATTTAGTTACCTTTCTTTTTGCCGACCAATTTAACCACCTGATGTTGGTAGTGAACACCGAGGATAAATTGCACTTTGTCGATGCCTGTAATCCAAGTTGACCCTTGGGATACCTTCCGTTGGATTTTCATGTTAATGACGGCTTTTTGCTCATGGAAAAGGAGAGCGGATTGATGCCGATTGAAATCGAGCACAGATCTGGGATCAATCAGTTTGTGGAAAT
>JBBQXZ010000206.1:0-8626 GCA_038209145.1 Cytophagales bacterium
TACCCAACCTGCAGGGACCCAACGAAGGGGCGCAGAAATTTAATCGGGTAGCTTCCCAGGCCAGGAACTACCACAATATCCACTGGGATACGGAAGATCCCGACGTTGCACCCAATTATGACCCTGCAAATCTCCAGGTGAGGTATGTTTGGAGTCAATACCGCCAAGATTATTCCGACTGGCAAAATAAAGGATTTACGGTAGATGCCACGTACACGTTTGACCGCTTTCCGGAATCGGCTTGGGATACACCTTACGTTTCAGCCTACGCCTTGGGCCGGGCATTTGGCAGTTACTTCGGCCCCTCCAACGAAAACCTAATTCGGACAGTCGAGATAGGAAATGAGCCGTGGACCTATAGCGATTCTACCTATACCCAGATTTTGGAAGGAATGGCCCAAGCCATCAAGTCCGCCGATCCGGAATTATTCGTACTGCCCTGCGCCCTACAAGCCTCAAATCCCGAAGCTGGAAATACGGGTGTGGTCAAGGATTTTATGGGATATAAGCTTTCGGAAGCGGCAGCTCCCTATTTAGACGGGGTTAACCTTCACTTGTACAGCTATATCCGCAATGATCAAGGTGTCAGATTGGCTGTACATCCGGAGCATCCCGCCTCGGAAATGCGCGCACTATTCGCCGGCCTACGGTTTCGGGATAAAAATATGCCAGGCAAAGAAGTCCATGTGACGGAATGGGGATGGGATGCCTCCAGTGCCCATGAAACAGCCATCAACTCAGAGGCAGTCAGTGCGGTATCCCAAGCCGTCTATGCGTTGAGGGGCTTGTTTTGGTTAAGCCGCATGGGCATTGACCGGGCGCATTGGTATTTTTATGCCAATGTCAATGTCACTCCCGGTGATACGCCTAAAAACTACGACAGGTCCGGTTTGACTGAATCCCTTCGGGAAAATTTTAGAGAAAAACGATCATTCACAGCCGCTGAGGCACTAAAAAATAAGATGGCAACCCTGCATTTTCAGGAGGTAATTCGGGAAGATGATGCCGCCTATATCTATTTGCTAAGAAATGAAAATGGAGAAAACTCTCATCTAGTCGCCTGGAGGCCTGTAGTAGGTGACGATACGGTCGCCATATCCACCCCTCTTCCTTACGATTATGCAGCGGAATCGGCCTGGAACCTTTCCGGTTTAGATCCTCAGGGAGAGTTTGTCTCCGTGGCCTATGAAAACGGAAGGTTGGTCCTGCCCCTTTCATCCAAACCGTTGTTAATTAAATTGGCTCTAGCCAATCAAAATGCGCTTAGAACAGCGCTCACGGCAACGTTAACTACGTCTACAACTAAAGAGGAAACGAAGTTACTGGTGAAAACCAGTGTCCCTATTGCGGATATAGGTCAAATTTCTTTGACTCAGGGTCCTGAACAGGGGATTTCTTTGCTCTTCTGGGAAAGGGAAGATGAGCATACCTGGACAGCATCCATCAGCGAGCTCGTACCTGGGAATTATACCACCCAGGCCTTGTTGGAGAAGCACCTGGTGGAAACCAACACCGTCCAGTTTGAAATCAAGGGTCCACTTTCCTTATTCCCGAATCCAACGACCGGGCCTACCCGGTTGGTTTTGAACCGGACATTTGAGCAGGAAAGCCAGGTGACTGTCGTCCGCTTGGATGGGTTGGTTGTCAAAACCTTTGTTCTCCCCCCTTCTTCCCATGCCATGGATCTCCCACTAGATGGCATTCAGAAAGGTGCTTACATATTGCAGTTGATAAATGGAAACTACACTACGAAAGTAAAATTTCTGAAAAAATAAATATTCGGATACAATTCAAAAAGGTAGGCCAATTGATTTCTCAGGCTTGGGTGTAGTTTGCAACTACACCCTTCTATCATTTCCAATTTGTAATTGGAAATGGACGGAATTACCAATAATCCACGGATATTAAACCTTCTAATCCAGCATAGTTTCTTGCGCTTGAACACATATAATCTTCAGGTTTTTCCACCATCCCGGCTCTTACCGGATTTTCATGAATATACCCCATCCTACTTTCTATCATTTCAGTTCGATAAAGTTCAATGGCATGGTTTTCATGTGTCCAAAACTGCATGTCCCCAGACCTATTATTAGATTTCGCATGATAAGCAAAAATCATCTTCAACCATTCCTTTCTGCTTTCCTGTGGATTTTCAATTATCATTTTGAGTAATTTCTTGCTTGTAAACTTCTTAAAATCACGTACCCATCCAGACAATTTTCCATCTTTTTGTTGAATAACCAAATGAAGGTGATTGGTCATGGTGACATAACCAAAGAGGAAAAGTCCTTTTTCATTTCTGCGGTTAAGTAAGTTTTTCCAGGATAAAATACCGATACACTTTTCTTGAAAACACATCTGCCCATCCCTCCCCTTGGAATGTTAAAAAAATAGGGCATTTCCTGATCTCTTATTTGGTAAGCCTCTCCAATAACTAATAATAGCTTATCCGCATTGGAAATACAAATGAATACTTGCCGGTTGATGAACAACGGTATTTTTGGTTTGGATGCCTATTTCAAACCTCAGCCAGACAGTGGTCAATATTGCGGACTATTTGTTTACCAAGAAGTTCTTGAGCAAGCCATTGCAAATGGCATAAAAAGGAGTACGACTTCAAAGGAGGTATGGTGTAGTGGATACTACATCCAGTCGGGGATAAACTATAGTAGGTGACAATCAAGGAAATAATACCAATCAGTATTAATAGGTGTCCACCATATCCCGACACCATTAACGTTCTACGGTTTATTCCATAAACTGACAGGTTCTTCACTAACATTACTCCACCCATTAACAACAACAAAGAAGAAACTATCAACAGAATTATAATTGAGTGATTGACAGCCTTTCTAGACATGCTTATTCTTTTCTTTCGGAATTAAACTTTAAATATTTCACTCCATCATAAAAAGCTTTCACGACTTCATTTGCCAAGGAATCAGACCAATCCGGATTATTTTCACCTCTAAAGCAGGAATACGATGCAAGCAGATAACCGTGGGCTTCCGGAGAAAGCTGGCTGGGACCTTTTCTAATATTCCACCCACTACTCAAATCACCTGACCATGTATTCATTTTAATAACCGAGTTGTTTGCGTTGAACACCCCAAAACCAAAAAAAATAAGTGCAAGCTCTATTGTAACATCATCATCCGCATATTCTTTACCTTCCCTCCTTGATTTCAGTCGGATCAACTCAAACGCAATGGACGCCACCAAACAACCGGGATCATTTAAATACTCACGGTTAATCAATATTTCAACACTTCCATCAGAGTATTCCGTAAACTTACTGGAAGCAGTTTCAATGCCTTCCTCCAAAATCATGATGACTCCTGAATCCAACACAACATCCTCTGAATCACTGAACAGGCCCATTTCCACATTCCTTGTGTCCACATCAATTATAGTCCCTAGTTTTTGAAACAGTATTTGCGCATAGTTTTTATTTCCACTAAACTCCATCCCCGTTATTTCCTTAGGGTCTGTATAAACACTGGAATTTAAAATAAACTCCTCCCCAAGGTCTTCGGTCATATGAAAAAACTCCTTATCCAACATACGCTTGTCCAAAATGCCTACAGGACACTTCGGCCTTCCTTTGAAAAGACTAAGGACCCGGTCTAACCACATAATTTCTCCTTTTCTCTACCTCATCAGGTTTTTGCCCTTTTAACAAATTCTCGATTACCGAAAGGGGTGACGGGCCAGACAATACCCTAGACAATCCCATTTTCATGTTTTGGTCCTCGATTGGAAGTTGCCCAAACTCTTCTGCGGACAGTCCTCCCCTCGCCCTATCCCTGACCCCGCCCTCCCATTCTTCCTGCAACCCCGTCAATGTCTTTGTTGTATTATAGTCATCAACAAAATAATCCGCTCCAAGGGAAACCTCAAATCCATTAACCTCGTCAAAGGATTAATTCTTTGTTATGGTCCGTAAGGACTGAAGTATATCCCCTAGCATCTTGGCAAAATTCCCCCCAGTATTCCCGAAAGAGTGGGTGTTATCAAAATTTTCAGACGTCCCTATACCAGAAGAAGTAAGACCCGACCTATTTTTTCCATCACCTCTACTGGTTTGGAATCTTTGCGTCTTCGTAAGAGTACCTTCGCCTCTGCCAATTGTGGCAATACCTGAATTATTCATTCTTGCCGTCTGGGAAACAGTTCTTCTCACATTCGACACGTTTGCAGTTCTTATGGTGCTTCTTACAGCCGGCCTTACCCCGCCAGGACAATAAGGCATCATGCCGTCGGGATCATTCTATCTTATCGGATTATTCCACATGCCCGAATAGGGCGACATTCCTATCTGCTTCGGATGGTCTGCTAACGGGTCTACAACCCCCCATCTCCCAATAGCCGGATTCCCGATGTTCGGGACAGGCCATACATCCTTGCCCCGTGATCATAGTACCGAAGACCGTTTTCCTCAATCAGCTCCTTCCCATTATACAGATACTTAATCGCTCCAGCCCTGCATCCCAGCCCCTCGCTATACTGAAACCCAATCCCAGTCAACTCCAATCCCCATGGGTTCCCGAAATCGATCCGGTACGCTACCCTCATCGGGACATGCTATAGTGTGTCTCCCGCACAATAGGCGAGGTGGTGCTCATCACCATAAAGTCATCGAACCATACATCCTCCGGCGTTTCGTTGACCACGAAGGTTTCTATATAGCCGTCTTCCGAAATATACAGGTTTTCTTCCAAAACTTCATGTTGGTTGACCGCATTTTTAGTGAGGACGCAACCCGCACCCCGGCCTCCCGATTCTTGGGACAGGCTCTCGCTAAAACCAACCCTAAAACCCGGCCCGTCGCTAGATTAGTCCAATCGGACTAATCTTTAACGCTCCGTCCTCCCGGACTGTTTCTTAGCGCTCGGTCCTCAACTTCATGTCGGTTGCTGTCGTTATCATAAAGCGCATAGATAAGATAGGCTTCGGGAGCTTCTTTGTGCTGCAGGTCGCCTGCCAGGATATCGGCAAGGTTTAGAAGGGCTATGGGGTTGCCCGTGCCGGAGCGTTGCAGGCTTCCCGCCAGTTCGCTCAGGCCATCGACCATCCGGTCTTTGGCAGACTGGGTCAGGTAGGTTCCAGCGTTGATCTTGGTGATATTTTCTTCGGCGTATTTCCCGTGTACCCGCAGGGTGATGCTGTCGCCCGCATAGATGGGCTGGGTCCGACCCGGTCCGGCAATCCGGCCACGGTCTGCGTTTAGCCAGGCAAGCTCCCCCACGGGCTGGCTTCTCGCTAAAATCATCCCCCGGATGATTTTTTAACGCTCGGCCCTCACCAACAGTCACGTTATGTTCGGGACCGAGTTGTCTTGATTCGGAAAGCTGGCTAAAGGTAGCCTCTTCCTCTGGGGCATTTTCGGTTTCCATCGTGGCTACAAGGCCAAGGGTTGTCGGGTTGCGCAGTACCTGGCGGACATTGCCCAGGTGGTCTTTCACGTTGTACTCGTATTGGTAGGCAGTCCCATCATAGGCCACCAGGCCCCACACCCCAGCCCTGTCAAAAACTAAAACCAGTGCTTCAACCCGGCACGTCGCTGAATTAGTCCTAAGGGATAATTCTTAACGCTCCGTCCTACCGGACTGTTTCTTTACGGTTTGTCCTGCATCAAATAGTCTACCTCCCAATCTGTATAAACTACCTCACCGATGCCCGGATTTATTGGCGGTATTTAATACTGTTGGGGTTCTTGTCTGACATGCCTTACCCTCAAGATCCTGATATACGATTCGGTGAGAAGGTAAGCTATGCGGATACCGTGTTTTTCAAAGGCCCTAAAATTGCCGTCGTTTTCGGTTTTAAATTTGTCGGCCGGGAACTTCAGGGGGTTGGCCGGTAGGTCGTCGAGGATATCAAAAATGTCGCCCATGACCTTCTCAGCCGCCTGAAGTGAGTCCTTTTTTATGTGATCGATTTGTTTTTTGAAGGAGTTCTTGGCTTTTAAATCCCAGATTATTTCCGGCTTACCCATGATTTAGATTGGTTTTTTACCTCTTCATGGGTTACATATTCTCCGGCATCTATCCTAGCATTGGCTTCTTTCAGTTCCCGGTTATACTGCTCGATGCTGACACGGTGGTGGGATTCTTTCCACTTCATCAGTTCATCTATCAGCTTTTGATCCTGGAGATTGGCCAGCCACTCAAGCAGTTCTAGTTTTTGTAATTGCGCGTTGCTCATTTCTAAACCTTTTTATACAAATAAACGAATTTTGCACATCTTTGGATCACTGCAACGGATGATATTTCATTATCGCAGCTTTCAGCTCCTCCAATCCCGTCTGTTGGCATCTTTCCGTGGAACTCGGGTTTTTGTGGCTGGCGAACACCTGGACTACCCCCCCCTCGGTGTAGTTTATGCCTTCCTCAGCTGGGTGTAGTTTGCAATCCCCAAAACCCGGCCCAAGCCTAAAACAGTCCATAGGACTGTTTATTTACGGCTTGTCCCACCCTTCTATCAATACCAATTTGTAATTGGAAATGGACGGAATTACCAATGATCCACGGCTATTGAACCTTCAAATCCAGCATAATTTCTTGCGCTTGACCACATATAATCTTCCGGTTTTTCCACAATTCCCGCCCGCACTGGATTTTTGCGGATATATTTCATCCTACTTTCAATCATTTCCGTTTTGTTTAGTTCAATCGCATGAATCCCGTGGGTTAAAAATTGCAAATCCCCCAATCTGTTGTTTGATTTTGCGTGATGAGAAAAAATCATCTTGAGCCACTCCTTTCTACTTTCCTCATGATTTTCCAAAATCATTTTGAGCAGCTTTTTGCCGGTAAATTTTTTGAAATCACGAACCCAATCAGATAATCTGCCATCTTTTTGTTGGACAACCAAATGAATGTGATTGGTCATTGTGACATATCCAAACAAATATAGTCCCTTTTCATTTCATATGTTTATAAATGTCTTTTAGCGGCCATAACTTGTCCCGAATATCGGGGTGGAATCTCACTACTAAAATCACTCCTGTGAGTGTGGATTTCGTCGTGCCCGATTTCTGCAATAAGTCAGATTTTCCAGGGTAAAATCCCTATACACTTTTTTGGAAAAAACGAAAAAGCTCCCCGTATTCAGGCTGATCTCCAGGATACCCAAGGGCATTGAGGAGGGCAGTATGGAAATGATGCGTTTCGGTGATTTTGTCTTTGACTCTCCAGTTTTCCTCCAAATACGCTTGTTTGAACTTGAAATAGCGATCCTTTAGCGCGGTAATTCGTTTTTGAAATACCTTAATATCATCGAAAGCATAGCCTGTTTTTTCAAGTACCTTTTTGGTAAAGTCCTCGTCAAAGTAATTGGCGGCAAAAAAGTCTCCTGTATTTTGGATGAATTTGATCATGGTTGAACCTTATGATTTTTAGACAGCTTCCTTTGTTAACTTAATGAATTTCACTTCCCAAGAATTTCCCTTTTTGAATATTCTTGCAATGATATACTTACTCAGAGCTTCATTTCTTTCCAGAAAATTCCACTGTGCCATTTTCATAAAAAATGGTACAGTGTCGCTATTGGAAATTGCTCTTCCGGGTGTTTTTGCATCGAGGTAATACTTGACGGTTTTGATATCCTTTTCAAGTACTATAAAATCATATTCGGAAGCATCTTTCCAGATGACTCTATCTTTACCAAACTTTTTCGTCAGGTAATTATAGATGAATTTCTCGCCAATGTTTCCCAATTCCTTGTCAGGATATTCTGGTACAGTGTCATTGGTCCAATTTAAAAATGAATGGATCAAGTCAGTATTATTTGCAAATAATTCCAGCTCCTCCTTACTTATTTTACTTTTTGCAATTTTTGCAAGCACTTCACTCTTTCCACTGATCTCGATATCAAAGGCGAATTCTAATTCGTCCGGAGTCTTTGTATTCAAATAAAGTTGGGACTTATTAGCAGAGAAATACGGCATAAGTTTAGATAGCCTCGCTTCATCAATCTCACTTTTACCATACCAAGAAAACAGGTCTTTCAGTATTAATAGAAAATCTTCATCCTTGAAATCCCCATCAAAATCTCTTAGAAGGCTATCTGTTTCCTTAACAAAACTATCAAACCCGATGGTCTCATCTTCATCCAATAGGTCTACTATGGATTCGAAGTTTTTATGAATCAATTTGTCTCGAACATCAATTCCTGAAAGGTCGAAGTTGATGTCTTTGATGAGTTCAATTTGCTTTTTTATCACTCCTTTTGACTTAATCTTGTCAATTTTAAGACCTTTGAGCTTTTTTAACTTTAGATTTTGCGTGCAGATCAAGGCATGCTTATCGAGCAGTTCAGCCGCTTCTTGATTTACGATTAGCTGGGTAAGATCTCTGAAAGCCGAGATTAAGGTTTCTTGGCTGACCTTTAATTCTTCAGCAGCCTGAGCCACAGTATCCCTTTTTTTATCGACAAGTACACAAAGTAGTTTGAGATCTAATTTTTCAGATTGGAAAATGGAAAAATCTATGGAATTGTACCAATGTTTATAGGTTGATTTACCCGGGATACTTTCCGGAATTAGCTGTAACGCTAACTGGAAAATCTCTTCAATAAGATTGGTTTTAGATTTGATCGATTTTTCTACATATGGGATATACAT
>JBBQXZ010000207.1:0-8617 GCA_038209145.1 Cytophagales bacterium
ACGCACATTTCTCAGACTCCCTTTGGCTGGCAGGAAGATCCGAAGTCCCCTCATATCCGATGGGAGAAACATTCGGACCGGATGTGGTGGGGGGAATCCCGCCATGGTGTGGCAGAAACTACTATCAGCGGAAGAGAAAAAGGGGTGGAGAGCATTCTAAAACCCCATTTGTGGGTAAAAGGTGCTTGGCCGGGGGTGATACAGATGGATTCCGAGGAAGATTGGAAACAATGGTTTACCGCCTACGGGGAATTCATCCAGTATTACGCCAAGATGGCGCAAGAGCATAAAATACCTCTATTGTGTATCGGCACTGAGTTGGAGTTGACTACCCACAGGGAAGCGGAGTGGAGGGAATTGATTCAAAGTATTCGCCAGATTTACTCCGGCCAGCTGACCTACGCGGCCAACTTTACCGAGTACGACAAGGTAGCTTTCTGGGATGAGCTAGATCTTATAGGCATTCAAGCCTATTTCCCATTGACTAATAAAAATAATCCGGATGTAAAAACCCTTGTTCAGGGATGGAATAAACAGATTAAGGCAATCGAAAAGGTACAGAAGCGATTTGAAAAACCGGTTGTTTTTACGGAGATTGGGTATTGCAACACCGTAGACGCGGCGATTGAACCATGGGTATGGCCCAATGAACGGAAGGAAGTGGATCTTTCGGATGAGATTCAGGCAAGGTGCTATGAGGCTTTTTTTGAGGTAGTATGGAAAAAGGACTGGTTGGCTGGCGTTTATTTCTGGAAATGGTACCCCAACCCCAGGGACCGTCAACCTGACTTTACCCCACAGGGCAAATCCGCACAACAAGTCATGGCACTAAATTTTCTAAATGGCGATTGATTTGGCTTTCTTAAAGCGCATGCGGTTATGTAAAGCGACAAGTTCCTCTTCAAGGATCTCTCGCTCTTTTTGATTTTTATCCAGTTTTTTCTTGATGCTTTTTATTTGGAATTCTTTCAAGGCCATTATTCTGTATAAAAATCCCGCAAACAAAACTCCTTGTCGGGCTTTCATGAAAAGTCCCCGCAATTTGTACCCGCGGGCCACCTGAGAAAGTCTCGTGATTTTTATGATCTGAAGGGTACGGATAAAGGCGACAAAGGGCAATAGGATAATCAGCAAGTCAACCCAGTTTTCTATGGCATAAGTGAGCTTTTCCCGGCTGATGGATATCATCTGGATAAACTCAAAGGTAAAGGCCAGCCAGATAAATCCCTGCGCCATGTCCAGCCAAAAGGCTAAATCAGTTTGCAGGTATTCCTCCACGGGCTCATAAAACCGCCATTCAATAATTAGAACCGGAATAATCAACAAGGCAATAACAATCATTGGGACCGAAAACTTTTCTTTTAAATGCTTTAATAGCCCCTCATTTCTATAGGACCACCCTTTGAAAGGGAGCCATAGTATGGAAGGGTCCAAAAGATGCGGGGCACCTATCCGTAAGGGAGGAAATACAAGCACCACAAACTTCCTAACCCAATCGCCTTTTGGCAGTTTTACAGCAGATTTTCTCGCAAAAAGCAACACTAAACCCATGTCGACAACGAAGATGAACCACCCAACGAGGTACAACCCCGCCACCCTACTTTGGAATATTGCCACGGATATATTTTCTCCCTCTTGCGAAAGCAAATTCACCAGTGCGGCGGCCAGTATCAACATGCCTAATCCGATGAAATATAAAAACGGAGAAACAAACGTCTCATAGGTTGCAAGAATAGGATGCATGGGGGCTTTCAGACCCTTTAGTACCCGTAGGTCCCTAGGCGGAGATTCCTGTATCAAGAGCGGAAAATCGGTGACTAATTGCTCCAGTGGTTGAAGATGCTCCTTTCTTTTTACCAGTTGACTGATTTGGTATAACACATAGGAATTATCACAAGATTGGATTTCGCTTATCAAATTTTCTTTAGCCGGGTTGACTTGGTTTTTCATTCGTTACGGGGAGTAATTTTCTTGTGGTTCTATTCCGATCCACATCGTCTATCAGATATTCATTGGGTACACAGGTATTACATTAGCCAAAGAAAAGTTTTACCTTGCAATTTGTATCAATATAACTACCACAATGAAACAAAAAGCGTTCAATGTGGTGGAATTTTCTCCCCAAAACCCTTAACTTATCCCAAATTTTTATTCGGATAAAATCCAACAATACCTTGACCAACAAACAACAACAATTGAATCCCAAACCAAATCCGCAACGGACTACATTTTGGCTGACCATTCTCTTTGTTTTGGTATTCCTTACAAGTGCACTTTTCTTTCCGGCCTCTTTTCGGGATGCATTAAGTCGCGGTACGGCATTTACGTTGGGTTATTTCGGAGGTTTTTACCTCGTTTTGGGATTGGGAGCTGTTTTGGTGATGGTGCTTACGGCATTGTCACCGATCGGGAAAATACGGCTTGGTGCTGACCGACCGGAATACTCACTGGTATCCTGGATAGCCATGCTATACAGCACCGGAATGGGAGCGGGGTTATTGTTGCGGGCCGTCCAAGAACCCGTCTATTACTTTGACAATCCTCCCCGCCCGTCTTATTTGGAGGCTTCGGATTTTGCCCTGCAATATACCTTTTTCCATTGGGGGTTGACACCATGGGCCTTTTATGGCCTGTTTGGTTTGATCATGGTCACCAGGCTATACGGACAAGAAAGCAATATCCTCGTCTCTAATTTACTTCCGGAAAGGGTTAAGCAACCTGCCTTCGTGGCGCTGGTGGATTTTTTGGTCACTATAGGCACCTTATTGGGTGTAGTTGCGGCTGTGGGATTGGGAAGTAGGCAGCTGTTGGTTTCGGTTTCCACCTGGGCCGGTTTTGAGGATTGGGACGATCAGGGAGGATATATGTTGGTTGTCATTGTTGGTGGATTGGCAACGCTATCTGCCATTTTGGGGGTGAAAACCGGAATCCGGTTGCTTTCTAATGCCAATATTGGGATGGCCACCATTTTACTGGTATTAACCTGGATTTTGGGACCGGATACGGGGGTAATTCAGACTTTTTTTCGCGTGCTGGGTGGATATGTCTGGGAATTTATTCCCATGAGTTTGAATTGGGAGGAAGCGCAAGTTTCCCAAGATTTTTTGACGGATTGGACTTATTTTTATTGGGCATTCTGGCTGGCTTGGGCACCGTTTACCGGGATTTTTATAGCAAGAATTTCCAAAGGAAGAACCATCCGTCAATTTATTGTGGGTACGCTGGTGATTCCTGCGCTGGGTACCTTTCTATGGTTTACGGTTTTTGGTTCCAATGCCTTTGCCTTGATAGCTGCCGGCAACTTGGATGTTTCCGAGCTGAGCTCCATTTATAGTGCCTTGTATCGGTTGTTCAGCGTATTTCCATTTGGGGAATTTGGAAATGGAATCAGCTTGGTCTTGATTTTTACATTTTTGATCACTTCCGTAGATTCCGCCATCTTTGTGCTGAGCATGTTTAGTGACAGTGGAAAACTCGAGCCACAACGGAGATACCGGTTGTTTTGGGGAATTAGCATTGTCATGGTAACCCTAGCCGTGATGTTGATAGGGAAAGAACAGTTGCTGGAATCAGTCAGTCAGTTGCTCATTTTGGTAGCTTTTCCGATAAGTTTGCTATTCGTGGGCTTTGTTGGCAACTGGTTATATGGATTGCTTACACGTGGATACAGGTAGGTGGATAGGGGGAGGCATTTTATTTCAGCTTATGTGATAAAAGTCCTTTTAAGTGCATTTCTGAAAGGCTAGATTTGAATTCCATGAAGACGTTGATGAAATTGATTTTGGTATGTCTCATTTGCCTATCAGTGATCTGGGTAGTCGTGGAAATGTTCCACCTTTAACACTTAGCCTTATGAAAAAGAACATGGGAAATTTGGATAAAATTATCCGCACCCTGCTTGCCATCGTTGCCATTTACCTGTATTTTGCCGGTATTGTCACCGGAACCCTTGGGATCGTATTGATGGTGCTTGCCGCCGTATTTTTGTTGACTAGCTTGGTAAGTTTCTGCCCACTTTATACCGTTGTGGGATTGTCTACCTGCCCTTCAAAAAAAGTTAGCAACTGATCACAGCTGTATAATCACCAGCCACTCCAATCTCCACTTATCGGATGGGAGTGGCTGGCTTTTATTTGAAAGGAACACGATATTCAGATTATTATTTCATTCGAAAGGATATTCCAGCCCGAAACCACCTTCCCGGCATTTGGACTGTTCCTGCTTCTATGTAATCCGCATTGGTCATGTTTGAACATTCTGCAAAATACCCAAGCGTCTTTAACCTGTTGAAATCCAAGCGGGCATCCAACAGAAAATAAGGATCCAGTTTCATCCGCTCGATGTAGCGGCTTTTCAGCGTTAGTTCCCAATCTTCCCGAAATGAAGCCTGAATGCCACCGATTACCTGATGGCGGAGTGCATTGAGGGCGTAGCGAGTTTCTTGGCCCTCCTGTTCGATAAGGTTGGCATCAATAAAATTGTAGGAAAGGCTGATCTCATCGAGCTGCAAACCGGTTGTGGTACGGTTTAATTGGTAGGTGATACCCGTTTCTATCCCTTGGAAAGTCACCTCATTGAAGTTCTGGGGTTGCCAGGGAACGGATTCGTCTGATCTTGCCCACTCAATCAGGTTATTGGTGTGGCGGTTGAAGTAAACGGCCTCCGCTCGCCAGTTGTTTTTTCGGATTTTTATTCCACCTTCATAGTTGATGGCCTTTTCCGGCTCCAGGTTGGCATTGCCGATATTGGTTGGTCCCACGTAATACAGATCGGTGTAGGTGGGAATGCGGAAGCTAACCCCAACATTTCCATATAGGCGGACGGCCTCGGAAAATTGATACCCAACCTCAGCTCCCGGGAAATGCCTCCAACCGTATTCCGAGTAGTAATTGGAATAGACTCCTGCCCGAAGATCTCCATTTTCAAGAAAAGTCAACCGATGCTCCGCAAAGATCCCCAATAAAGTCCGTTTGCGTTCGCCAAGGTTGTTGCTGTCTATCTGCTCCGTCCGGCCTTCCACCCCAAACCCGGAAGTTCCCGCTGCTGAGGTGTACCTCCCATTCATTTCGAGTGCCAGCACATCGGAGGTATGGATGTTCTGGAAAAATGCCGGCTCCTCGCGCCTAAGTCGAAACTCATCCATATTTCTTCTCCAATATGCCCTCGTATTCACCCATAACTTGTTTCGGTCCAGGGTATGGCTAAGAGCTGCGAGGTAAGTTTGTATGCTTTCCCACTGATCTGGAAATGCACTGGAATAAAATCCGTTGGCGCCGAAGGTTCGGTCGGTGAAGGCAAGCATCGCTTTGATTTCCTGGAATTCACCCACCGACTTACCCCCTTCGTAGAAAACATTGGTAACCTTATAGTCCGAATTGTACCAGTGACCGTTGGAGGCGTCATGGGAGACACCAAGGCTTTGTTTGAAAGTACCAACGGGAAGGGCAACTTGGATATTTCCTCCACGCATCCCAAAATCCCCTCCATACAACCCAGCTTGAAACCCCTTGGTCTCAGGCAATGAAGTAATGACATTTATCGCACCGGTATAGGCATTTTGCCCATAGATTCGTGAAGCAGGTCCTTTGAGGATGTCCACCCGGTCTATGCCGCCCAAAGGTACGGGGATATTCATCATGTGGTGGCCGGTTTGTGGGTCTGAGAGTTTGATGCCATTGACCATCATCAGGGTTTGTTCGAAAGATCCTCCCCGAATACCTATGTCCGCCTGCACGCCGCCGACTCCCCGCTGACGCACATCCACACCGGGAGTAAAGGCCAAGATTTCCTGTAAGCTTCTTGCCGGGGTAGTTTCCAATTCTTTTCGGTGAATAACGGAGATGTTTCTGGAGCTTTTGTTGAAGGGGATTTCAAGCCTGTTTTCCCGAATAAGAATTGCATCCAGCTCCATAACAGTGCTGTCTTCCTGAGCCTTTAGTTGAATATTGAAAGAAAAAAACAAAACGAGCAAACAGAATTTTTTCATGAGCCTACCTATAAATCCGGGACAAATAACTCTTGTTCTTTTCAAATTTGCAAGCCTGACAAAATAAATTGTCAATCCGCTTTGTGACATAGCAATACTGTTATCGACTGACATCAACTGATTTTTAGGTCAAAAACATAAATTGACCGATTTTTGTTAATTAATCCAAATTGTTTGACCCGCAATTTTTCTCTTTTGTCGGGTGTTGTTAATTTAGCGGAAACTAAACCATTGTATTGAATGAGAAAGCTTTTGATGTATTGCTTTACCCTGGTTGTGGGAATAAACCTAACCGCTTGGGGACAAAGTAAACCTGAAAACAACCAAGATTTGTTCAACGAATTCACCTACAGACAAGGAACCCCCTATCGGACTGCTTCCGGCAAGCCGGGGCCGGAGTATTGGCAAAATGCTGCCAACTATGTGTTGGAGGTAATCTTGGACGAAAATACCCACACACTTTCCGGCAAAGTTGCCATTACCTATACCAATAACAGCCCCGAGGAACTGGCTTTTGTTTGGTTGCATTTGGAGCAAAACCGGTTTAAAAACGATTCCCGAGGTACGCTCACCACCCCCATTCAGGGGAACCGTTATTCCGGGGATGTGGAGGGTGGTTATACGGTTACCAATGTGAAAGCCCAGCTCACTGAGAGAGGAAGTACGACTTCCGATAGGTATCTGATTTCAGATACACGGATGCAGGTGTTTTTGGATAAACCAATTCCAGCAAAGGGGGGACAGGCGGTGATTTCCATGGATTTCCAATTTAAAATCCCCGAAAAGGGAATGGACCGCATGGGTCGATTAAACGTCAAGGACGGCACGATTTACGCACTGGCACAATGGTATCCCAAAGTAGCTGTCTTGGATGATGTGACGGGCTGGAATATTGAGCCTTATCTGGGTGCCGGGGAGTTTTATTTGGAATATGGAAATTTCGAATACAAAGTGACAGTACCCTATGACCACATTGTTGTCGGTTCAGGTGAGTTGCTCAATGCCAAAGAGGTGTTGACCAGAGAACAGCAGGACCGGATGAAGTTAGCTGCCCAAAGCGATACCACGGTGTATATTGTACGACCGGATGAATTGACCGATACGGGCAAATCCCGTCCGAAGCAGGATGGTACCCTAACCTGGCACTTCAGAATCAAAAATGCCAGAGATGTCGCTTTCGCTTCTTCGAAAGCATTTATTTGGGATGCGGCCAAGATTGATTTGCCAAGCGGCAAGACCGCTATGGCCCAGTCCGCTTACCCGGCGGAGAGTGATGGTCAGGGAGCCTGGGGCAGGTCCACGGAGTACACCAAAGCCTCTATTGAGCATTATTCCAACCGATGGATGGAGTATCCCTATCCCGTAGCTGTTAACGTGGCTGCGGAAATCAATGGGATGGAATATCCAGGGCTTAATTTTTGCAGTTACAAAAGTACGGGAGCTTCCCTGTGGAATGTCACGGATCATGAATTTGGTCATAACTGGTTTCCCATGATCGTTGGGACCAATGAGCGCCGATATGCCTGGATGGATGAGGGATTCAATACCTTTATTAACCATTACAGCAGCTTGGAGTTCAACGATGGGGAATACGGTTCCACGTTGAATCAAACCCGCAGGTATATTTCTTGGTTTAACAACACCAACCGCGAAGGCATAGACACCTATCCTGATATTGCCAATACGTCTAACTTGGGAATGATAGCCTACATGAAACCAGCCATTGGTCTGATCATGCTTCGGGAATATATCCTGGATCACGAGCGATTTGACAATGCCTTTATGGCATACATACAGGCATGGGCCTACAAACATCCCCAGCCAAATGATTTCTTTAATATCATGGAAAATGTGGCTGGCGAAAACCTGAACTGGTTTTGGAAAGGGTGGTTTTATGGCACCGAAAACATTGATTTGGCAATAGATAACGTAGTGCCATACGGTGGAAACAAAGTTATCATTCTGTCCAACAAAGGAGGGCCTCCAATGCCTGTTTTGATGGAGGTTACCTATGCCGATGATTCCAAAGAGCGCATTGAGTTACCTGTAGAAATCTGGCAGCGGGGTGATCAGTGGAACCACCTGCTGAAAACAAACAAGGAGATAAAAAGGGTAGAGATTGACCCGGAAAAAGTCCTTCCGGATGTGAATATTGCCAACGACAGCTGGCCGAGTAGTATCTATGAGTAGATATTTCTAAGCGTTACAACAAATTCCCGGTCAGTCTCATTTGATCGGGAATTTTTTCTGCTAACCTGTTTATGGTATGGAAGCGATAAAACTTTTAAGCCTGAAAAAGGAGAATTACTTTGGATTTGATTTTTCACTTTCGCTAAGGTATTGCCGCCAAAACTTCCTAATACAACGCTATAATAGACAGGGTGTACCACTACCGGAGGACTTCCATTTCCGTCTGGTAGATAATCATTTTCATTACGGTATTGACCGCCTTCCATTAAAGGGGAGAGTTGGGGATGGGCAGATTGGCAGCTGGGCAGGTTTTCCTGTAATTTTAGAATTTTATCCAAAACTTAATACGCATCATTAATCTCCAGCCAATACCCACTCGGGTCCCGAATATATATTTGTCGGATACCGTCAGGTCGGATATTTATCTTGCCCACGTTACCG
>JBBQXZ010000208.1:0-8527 GCA_038209145.1 Cytophagales bacterium
ATTACTCAAAGACTCAAAGGACTATCGGCCAATTGCCATGGTTCGAAAACAAGACCAAAAGGAGCGATTTGAAAAAGACCAAGTAACCGCTGTTTTGGCTGATTTGGAAGAAGATGTGCGTCACGCCTTCAACCAGGTAGATAAAGTTATTTTTGCCGCGGGATCCAAAGGTAAAAACCTCATCGGAGTGGATCAGGAAGGTGCTAAGCGACTAACTGACGCCGCAAAGGATGCAGGAGTTGGAAAGTTTGTAATGCTGAGTACAATAGGTGCTGACAACCCTTCGATAAGTAATGAACTTGAAGACTATTTGAAAGCAAAACAAAATGCCGATAACTACCTGCGAAAAAGTGGTTTGGATTTTAGCATTGTTCGGCCAGGTCAACTGACTGATGCCGATGGCACAGGCAAAATTCATCTGGAAGAAAAATTAGAAAATCAAGGGAAGATCTCAAGGGCAGATGTCGCCAAAACCCTGGTTGAAGTATTGGAAGACGGTGTGATGCAAAATCAGATTTTCGAAATAATAGGCGGCGAGACGCCCGTCGAAAAAGCAGTTCGCCTATTTTAAATCAAGTAATCTGAAAGGCATTTAATAAAATCTGGCATATCCATTTGAAGCCATAAATTGAAGCCTGCTTTTGGAAACGCTCTCAAATCAGTAGAGGAATATTTCCCCATACTATTTAATTAAAGACGAATCAATATGTCTATACAAACAATTAATCCAAACACAAACAAAACAGTAAAGTCATTCGAAGAAATGACGGAGAAAACAGTTGAAGCCAAGGTGGCGAAAGCTCAAAAGGCTTTCACAGACTGGAAAGAAACAAGCTATCAGCAACGGGCGGATTTGCTACATAAAGTAGCTACACTCATGCGAATCAAGAAATCTGAACTTGCCAAAACCATTACCTTGGAAATGGGCAAACTCCTTGTCCAAGCGGAAGGCGAAATCGACTTGAGCGCCGATATCTTTGATTACTATGCCGATCACGGCGAAACTTTTCTTGCCGATACAGTACTTGACCCGGAATATGGAGAGGCAATAATTCGAAATAGTCCAATTGGTGTATTGTTGGGTGTGATGCCATGGAATTTTCCTTTCTATCAAGTAGCCCGCTTTGCAGCTCCCAACATTATGGTGGGCAATACTATATTGCTTAAGCATGCCTCCATGGTTCCACAATGTGCTGCTGCCATTGAAAAACTGTTCGAAGAAGCAGAAGCTCCTGAAGGATTGTACACCAATTTATTCATTACTGGAAAACACGCATCAGCATTGGTTTCTGATAAAAGAATAAAAGGTGTTTCCTTAACAGGAAGTGAAGAAGCAGGTGCAAGTATTGCCATGGAAGCCGGAAAATATTTGAAAAAGGTGGTGCTGGAGCTGGGCGGTAATGATGTCTTCATTATACTGGAAGATGTCGACATGGAAAAAACGATTGAGTGGGCAGTTGTGGGCAGGATGAATAACAACGGTCAATCTTGTATAGCCTCCAAGCGGTTTATTGCAGTGGAAGCAATAGCCGATGAATTTATTCAAAAGTTTAAGGACAAGTTATCAAAAATGAAAGTGGGCGATCCAATGGATCCCGCAACAGAATTAGGCCCTTTGAGTAGTGAAGCAGCGGCAGTTCATTTAGCCGATCAGGTGAAGCGTTCTGTTGATGAAGGTGCAAAAGTTTTATTGGGTGGTAAACGTGCCGATCGCGAAGGTGCCTTTATGGAACCTACTATACTTACCGATTTGAAACCTGGAATTACTGCTTATCATGAAGAATTATTTGGTCCGGTTGCATCCTTCTATGTAGTGAAAGACGAACAAGCGGCCATTGACTTGGCCAATGATTCTGATTTTGGTTTGGGCGCATCCATATTTACGCAAGACATTGAACGTGCCAAAAAAGTAGCCAATCATATTGATTCCGGAATGGTCTTTATAAATCACCCTACTTGGACACAGGCCGATCTTCCTTTTGGTGGAACAAAGCGTTCAGGCTTCGGTCGAGAACTGTCAGCGCTGGGGATTCAGGAGTTTGTAAACAAAAAACTGATTCGTATCAGTGACCTCAACGATCCTTTTTAATAGTCCAATCAATAAAACTCAAAATTAGGAGAACAGCACAGAAATATATATCGCTTATTATCCTAATTGCGCCATTTGGATCATGTCAGGCTTCAAAAAAGGTCCTTCAAAATCAGATTCAAGAATGAAGATTATGGGCAACATTGCCAGGGACCATGAGATGTAGAAAGTAATGATGCAGAAGAAGAAAGAAAAGGATATGGGTATGAAAATGAAGGAGGTATTAAAATAGAGACTGTTCCGTGCTTTTTGATTGAAAATAAAACGATGAATTATGAAACACAGTGTTAAAAGTTTAATCGGTTTCACCATGGGTGCTACTGATGGAGAGATTGGGAAAGTGAAAGAATTTTATTTTGACGATGAAACCTGGACAATTCGGTATTTGATTGTGGATACAGGCAACTGGCTATCCGGGCGGGTCGTACTCATTTCTACTTTGGCCTTGCTGGTACCAGATTTGAAAAATAAAGTATTTCCGGTTGACCTTTTAGGAGAACAGATAAAGAACAGTCCTGATATAAATACAGAATTACCAGTCTCACGTCAGGAGGAAATTAGATTGAATCACTATTATCCGTGGGCTTCCTATTGGGAAGTAAGTGGTCATAATGTGGGCTCGGTACCACTGGTGTCTAATCCGATATACACCAAGGAATCGCAGATGCAGCCCAAAGTAAAAGATAAGGACAAGCACCTAAGAAGTACCGGTAGGGTTACAGGTTATAATATTAGGACAACAGACGGTGAAGTTGGTGATGTTGAAGATTTTTTAATAGATATCAACACTTGGAAGATTGAATTCATGTTGATCGATACAGGCAATTGGTTCCCCGGAAAAAAGGTACTCATCTCACCTGACAGGATCAAAGAAATAGATTGGGATACTGGTGCAGTGGTTATCGATACTACAATGGAACAAGTGAAAAGCAGCCCGGAGTATGATCCCAAGCAGGAATTTACCAAGGTCTATACGTTGTCTTCCTGATCATCAATAAATAATTCTAATATTAACCCACAGTTTAAATTAAGTTAAAAATGAAAACTACAGTTGACAAAAAACCAACAGGTTTAGCCAACAAACAAAATTAAATTCAATAGTACCATCAAAAAATAACTTTTATATGAATAAAGTAATTCTCCTTAACAAACGCCCACACGGAACACCGAAACTGAGTGATTTTAAAATTACCAGCGAAGAAATTCCTACCGCCAAAAACGGCGAACTTTTATTGAAAACAGCATATGTTTCTGTAGATCCATATTTGCGGGGCAGAATGAATGACACCAAATCTTATGTACCCTCATTTGAATTAAACAAACCCATCCAATCTGGCGTGATAGCCGAAGTAATAGAGAGTAAACATGCGGATTTCAAAAAAGGAGATTTTGTTTCTGGCAGTTTGGATTGGAAGGAACATCAAACTTCGAATGGAAAAGGATTGCATAAAGTAAGTAGTAGTGATGCCAAATTATCAAGCTACCTGGGCATTTTAGGAATGACCGGGCTTACTGCCTATTTGGGGTTAACTGAAATAGGATTGCCCAAGGATGGTGAGACAATTGTTGTGTCGGGGGCAGGTGGAGCTGTGGGGACAGTCGTGGGGCAGATTGGCAAATTGCTCGGTTGCAAAGTGGTTGGCATCACGGGTTCAGATGAAAAAGTAGACCTACTTAAATCCACCTTCAAATTTGACCATGCCATAAATTATAAAACAAACCCTGATATAAAAGGAGCTGTGAAAAGCACCTGCCCTGATGGGGTGGATATCTACTTTGATAATGTGGGAGGAGAGATATCAGATGCTGTTTTGTCCAATATTAATAAGTATGCAAGATTGCCTGTTTGTGGCGCAATAGCTTTATACAATGAAACTGAAGTCCAACTTGGCCCTCGGTTGCAACCCATACTCCTAACTAAAAGCGCCACGATGCGCGGGTTTATAATTGGTGATTTTTCGGAAAAATTTCCCACGGCAACCAAGCAACTAACATCATGGCTAAACGATGGGAAATTAACCTTTACCGAAACGATTGTGGAAGGATTTGATAACATTCCCCAAGCGTTCCTTGATTTATTTGAAGGGAAAAATAAAGGAAAAATGATTGTAAAAATTTAGTACGAAGTATTAAAAAGAGACTAGAATGAAAGTATTAATGGTATTGACATCCCACAGCGAATTGGGAAAAACGGGAGAAAAAACCGGTTTTTGGGTTGAAGAATTTGCAGCGCCTTATTATGTTTTGTCAGATGCCGGAGCTGAAATTACCATTGCGTCACCAAAGGGAGGTCAGCCTCCTGTTGATCCCAAAAGTGAATTGAAAGATGCGCAAACGCCTTCAACTGAACGGTTTTATGCAGACAAAGCATTAATGGATAAAGTAGCTCATTCCTTAAAGCTCAGCGATGTAAAACAGGAGGATTATGACACGGTTTTTTATCCTGGCGGTCACGGACCCTTATGGGATTTAGCGACTGATAAAAACTCCATTAAATTAATTGAAGGGTTTTATAAGCATCAAAAGCCAATCGCTTTTGTATGTCATTCACCTGCTGCATTGATTAACGTAAAAACGATCGATGGGGAACCACTTGTAAAGGGTAAAAACCTTACAGGTTTTTCAAATACCGAAGAAGAGGCCGTGCAGTTAACCAACGTGGTTCCCTTTTTATTAGAGGATGAACTTACGAAACAAGGTGCACATTACTCCAAAGGAGATGATTGGGCATCCTATGTGATAGAAGACGGTTTGTTAATTACAGGCCAAAACCCAGGTTCTTCAGAGGCAGCGGCTAAGTTGCTTTTGAAAATACTCAAAAGAAGCTGACAATATGTCCCGGGCGATATTCAAAGCCACTTTAAATTGCAAAACTTGTTTTGTTTCTGGACAGTGGCAGTAGGAAAAGCCGGAAATGTGGAACAATCATAAAAATGAAAACTGCTAACACTAAAACCAACAAACATGATGCATGATAATACCTGGAATTGGGGAATGGGATGGGGAATGTGGATTGTACCACTCCTTGTCCTAGTAGTAATTCTCTATTTTGTAAGATCTAGAAGAAGAAAATAAATTAAAAAGCCGGACCGGAGTGGTAATTGTGGTGGGAAGCAGAAGAATGATAGTAAGGTCGGCCTTAATTCAATAAGAACAATGAAGAAACTGGAAAACAAAGCAGTGGAAATCAAAGTAGTTTCGCCAGGGATTGGGAAGGAAATTTTCATTTTTCTTGCCAGCCACAAAAATTTATTTGTAATTGGTGCCAAATAAGAAATGGATTGTGGATTTTTGACGCAACAAATACATTGACAGTTTCCCTACAAATAATTTGGCTTTTTATTTTGGCCATACCCATTGCCTGCATTGCGTGGACAGTGACGCACGAAGAAGTTTTTCGCGAACTCAAAGACTATTGTAGTAATCGAAGTGTGCGTGGTAAAACCTTATTGGAAAGAAAATTCTTTTACCTCTTTACCTGTGAGTATTGCTTCAGCCATTACATAACGATCATTTTTCTGTTTATAACGGATTACAAGCTACTGATGGGTGATTGGCGAGGTTATGTAATAGCTGGATTTTCATTGGTGTGGATTGCCAATATCTATATGAGTTTATTCGGACTTGTCCGGCAGGATATCAAAAAGGAGAAGACAGAAAACAAGATACTTGAAAAGGAAGAGAAAAAACCTACATGACGAAGAAAATTCTATCGCTCTTTCATTTTTAATCATCGCCACCATGGCAGAATTTAACCTGGCAAAAAGTTTTTATTTCCCCGAGGGGAAATATCTAAGCTGTCTTTTTGGTGACGGGTGACTATCATTTATTGAAAATAAAGTGTACTGCATGACAGAAATACTGACTGCGAAACAATTCAAAGTGAGCGTTAATTAGCCGTCGTGCACACACCAAAGTATTTACCCCATGTTTAAGGGTGATGAGTTGAAATAAAGAGTTGTATGTTTATTCCATTTTGATGCGTGGGACAAGAGGCAGCTTTAAAGTCCAAGCAACCAATAAATACAAAAAGTTATCCTTCACGATCACCTGCATTACTGATTTCTAAATTAGATAAATATGAGAATCCATCTTCTGGTTACCCTTATTGTTAGTTCTTTTTTAACAACCTCTTGTGCTCAAACACAAAAAATGGAAACACAAATAGCCTGGGATACCTGGGGAGTTCCGCACATTACAGCGGATAATGTGGAGGACTTGTTTTTTGCACAAGGGTGGGCTCAAATGCATAATCATGCCAATTTGATTCTCGAATTATATGGGAGTTCAAGAGGGAGGGGTGCTGAATATTGGGGGCCTTCCAAAAAGCAAAATGATGTTTTAATACACACGTTGGGTTTTGAGGAACTGGCAAAAGAATGGAATGTAAAGCAAGATGCTGAACAAAAAATCATCTTTGAATCCTTCGTAAATGGTTTAAATGCATACGCAGCTGCTCATCCCGAAGCCATTAGTGACGAAAATAGAATAGTCCTACCATTAACTTCCAGGGACCTCACTATGCACAGCATGTTTGTGGTCTTTGCACGCTTCATTGGAGGGGGAGAACTGGGTAGCGCACAACAGTGGCCAGATTTGGGTTCAAACGCCTATGCCATTGCACCAGGGCGTTCCGCGTCAGGTAACGCAATGTTGGTTCAAAACCCCCATTTACCTTGGGTGCAGGAATTTTTATGGTTTGAGTCACATTTAAATTTGAACGGGAAGGACATGTATGGCTCATCGCTCGTTGGCTTCCCGGGAATTTCAATTGGTTTTAATAATAACCTGGGCTGGAGTCATACCAACAATGTAATTGATAATGCTGATACGTATGAATTGGAATTGAAAGATGGAGGTTATTTATTGGATGGACAAAGAAATGAATTTGAAGTATCGGCAAAGGTTATCAAGATAAAGCAAGAAGATGGGGCATTGGTCGAAGAGGAAATATCAATCCTTAAAACTATTCATGGTCCTATTGTCAATAAAACGGACAACGAAGTGTTAGCGTTACGGATGGTTGGAATGGATAGGCCGAATATGGCTTTGCAATGGTGGCGCATGATCAATAGTTCCAATTTTAATGAATTTGAGGATGCCTTAAAAATGGCTCAAATTCCTTTCTGGAATGTGATGTATGCGGATAAACAGGGTGAAATTTTCTACCTGTTCAATGGATTGGTACCGAAACGCACGGAAGACAACTGGGCATATTGGGACCGCATTATTCCCGGGGGAAATTCAGCGGATATATGGACTGAGGTTCATGATTATGATGATTTGCCAAAATTAAAAAACCCCGCAAACGGATGGCTTCAAAATGCGAACGACCCACCTTGGACCAGCACCATACCTGTGATATTGAATCCAGGAGATTATCCTGGATATATGTCTTCACAATCAATGGCTTTTAGGCCCCAACGCGCTGCTAGAATGGTGATGGAAGATGAATCGATAACATTTGATGAATTAGTAGCCTACAAACTCTCAACACGCCTGGAATTCGCCGATAGAATTTTAGATGATTTGTTTGTAGCTGTAGATGCGTCGGATTCTGAAAAAGCAAAAGAGGCTAAAATCGTATTGGAAAGTTGGGATCGGGAAGCCGATGCGGATAGTAAAGGGATGCTATTATTTTATTCTTGGGCAAGAAAATTTAATGTTGGAAGAAACTCCAATTATGCTGAACAATGGAGTATGGATAAGCCAAACACCACACCCGATGGGTTGGCAGACCCTGATTTGGCAGTTCGACTATTGGCTCAAACGGCCCTGGAAATGGAGACCAAATTTGGCAGTTTAGATACCCCTTGGGGAGAATATTTCAGGATAAACTATAATGGGATAAACCTACCGGCGAATGGCATTGACGGATCTATGGGCGTTTTTCGTGTTTCCTCACCAGGTCCTGCTGGTGAAAAAAACATGTATGTAACAGGAGGGGACTCTTGGGTCGGTGTAATAGAATTTGGTGATGAAGTAAAAGCAAAAGTCTTGCTAAGCTATGGCAATGCAACTCAAAAGGATTCCCCGCATAATGGAGATCAATTAGAATTGTACAGTAAAAAAGAGCTACGCGATGCATGGTTTACCAAGGCTCAAGTTGAAGCAAATACGGTAAGAACCGAAGTGATTACCGCAGGGGGTTTTAGGGAAAGGAAATAGGCAAAGGCCAACGGTTTGAATAAGCGCGATTTAAACCGATGTTTGTTCAAACCGTTATATGCCAACCCTTCTACTTTAAATAGTTGATTTCTTAGGCCTTCATGTGAAGGCAGTATCAGACAAATTTTGTAAATTTAGATTCTTTCGACAAGGCTGATTTTAGAATTGGTGCGTTATGGCAAAGGAGCCAGCTGATTGGGATGGTTGCAATCATTTCGATGGCAGTCTCGATTTATCTTGATCCCTTCTGCCGTGCTATTGGGACAGGCG
>JBBQXZ010000209.1:0-8518 GCA_038209145.1 Cytophagales bacterium
AAAAAAACGCCGAACATAACCGTCCGGCGTCTTTAATTGTATTACAAAAACTCAAAGTTTATTTTTTAGCCTCTTCGTCCATTTTCTCCTTCAAGGCTGAAAGGGCGTCCAAATCTCCCAAGGTGGATTTTTCGGCAGCAGGTGCTGGGGTGGTTTCCGCACCTGAAGTTTTCTTCTTGGCACCTGCGGTGGCACTGGCAGCAGCAGCGGCAGTCTTCTTCGGTTTAGCCGCGTCTTCCTTGAAAGAAGAGGTATGTGAAAGAACAATGCGCTTGTCATCTTTGGAGAATTCAGTTACTCTGAAATCCAGAGACTCGCCAGCTTCCGCCTGTGATCCGTCCTCTTTCTCAAGGTTTTTGGTAGTGGCAAAACCTTCCAATCCATAAGGCAACTCAAGGATTGCTCCTTTGTCGTTTTTGGAGATAATGGTACACTTGTGGAGGGATCCCACAGGGAAGACCGTTTCAAAGGTATCCCAAGGATTCTCTTCCAACTGCTTGTGACCAAGTGCCAACCTCCTGTTGTCCAGGTCCAGTTCCAACACAATCACATCCAAATCTTCACTTACCTTCACAAACTCAGATGGATGTTTGATTTTTTTGGTCCAGGATAGATCAGAAACGTGAACCAACCCATCTATGCCTTCTTCCAGCTCAAGGAAGAGCCCGAAGTTGGTCAGGTTTCTCACGATGCCCTTGTGCTTGGTGCCCACGGCATATTTCTGTCCCATTTCCTTCTTAGTCCATGGGTCTTCGGTAAGTTGCTTGATACCCAAAGACATCTTGCGGTCATCCTTGTCCATCGTCAGTACAACGGCAACGATTTCGTCATTTACTTTGACGAAGTCTGCCGGGTTTCTCAAGTGCTGGGACCAAGACATTTCGGACACGTGGATCAATCCTTCTACACCAGGTGCAAGCTCAAGGAAGGCACCGTAATCGGCAACATTTACAATCCTACCGGCTACCTTAGAACCTACTTCCAGCGTGGCGGACAGGGAATCCCAAGGATGGGACGTCAGCTGCTTCATGCCCAAGGAGATTCGCTTCTTGTCATCGTCGAAATCCAATACCACCACCTGAACTTTGTCGTCAAGGTTAAGCACTTCTTCCGGATGATTGATACGTCCCCAAGAAATATCTGTAATGTGCAAAAGCCCGTCTACACCTCCCAAGTCGATGAATACACCGAAGTTGGTCATGTTTTTGATCACTCCTTCCAATACTTGGCCTTTTTCCAGGTTGTTGAGGATTTCAGCTTTTTGTTTCTCGAGGTCTTTCTCGATAAGTACCTTGTGAGAAACGACTACGTTATCGTTGGCGTGGTTGATTTTTACCACTTTTACTTCCATTTTCTTACCTACGTAGATATCAAAATCCCGGATAGGCTTCACATCAATCTGGGAACCGGGCAAAAATGCCTCCACCCCATAGATGTCTACTATCAGACCGCCCTTGGTTCTTCGCTTTACAAGACCTTCGATGACATTGTCAAATTCCAACGCATCTTCAATCTCCTGCCAAGCTCTTACCATTTTGGCTTTCTTTCTGGAAAGTACAAGCTGACCAAGTGAGTTCTCCTGCTCTTCGATGAACAAATCTACCTCATCACCTATTTTAAGGCCTTCCAGATCCCGGAATTCACTTAAAGGAACAAGCCCGTCTGACTTAAAACCGATGTTGATGATCACGTCTTTGTCATTGATACCTACTACGGTACCTTTGATGACCTCTTTTTCAGTGATCTCATTCAAGGTTTTGTCGTACAGCTTTTCCATCTCGGCACGCTCAGCCTTGGTGTAGCCTTCTCCAAACCCTTTGGTTTCGTACTTTTCCCAGTTAAAATCTTCTTTGTTTGACATATGATAAAAGCCCTGACTATCAACAACCCTAGGGCTTTCGGATTGAGGTTTTTAGTTTGGTATACCCTGCGTATGAAGGGCCGTTCACCCGAACGGACTGCAAATTTACACCTTTTTTTAGGAATAGAAATAACTAGAAAACAAAATGTTAGGACCAAGCGGTCAATTTACCGCTCAAAGTGAACCCCGCATGTATAAGAAATCATGACCTGACCTGCTATACGGATCTCACTTGCAGGAAAGGGATCCATTCCTCAGCATGCCTTTCCGCATATTCCGCCAGAAAATAACTGAGCGTGGGTCTAAAAGGCGGTGTAGTGAGTTGCATTCCTGCCTGATCGGGTGTCTTGTCTCCCTTGAGGGTATTGCAGCGGTGACAGGCTGTAGCCAAATTTGTCCAGGTGGTTTTCCCACCTTTGGACTTGGGAAGCACGTGGTCAATTGTCAGGCTTTTTTTTGAACCACAATATTGACAGCTGAAATTGTCCCTTTTGTAAAGATTGGCTCTGTTCAGCATGACCCCTTTGTAAGGAATGTTTTTGTACTCATAGAGTCGGATCACTGCCGGGTAAAAAAATTCCCGGTCTACGGTGCGTATCCGGAGGTAATCAAAATTGGCCAGGGATGTGGCCTTTTGAAGGATGGTCAGCACCAATGCTTTTTGCACGGTGACAATGGCTACCGGAGAATGGTCCAAATTGAGCACCAATACCTTTTTTTCCATTGAATCTATCATGCAGGAATCAAATTTATAAATTCATGAACCTGATTTTTGCGGGAAATGTTTTTGATAGTCGCTTCCATTTCCGGATCAAATGACCGAATGATCACCCTTCCCTTGAGATCCAGAAGCTGACCCATCCCCAAGTAAACGGCTAGGTGATCAGGAATCTTGTCATCATTGGAGAAAACCACGACATCCCCTTTTTGAATGGCCTGAATTGCTCCTTTCTTCCCGTATTCAATCAGTGCTGATAGATAATTTGGCACAATATAACCGGAAAATTTGAAAATCAACTGGACCATAGCCCCCAAATCCAGACCAAAAAGGCTCCTGCCTCCCGACAGAAATGGCGCATTGACAAACCTCCGGGCAATCTCTACCAGCTCTTCCCGACTGGCTTTGGCTGAAAAGTCCCTGAATTCTCCTGACAATTCCAAGGTGTCTTTGGGCTCAAAAAGCTCAGCCGCCGAAATATGCAAAATACTGCCCGCGAGCAGGTTCAAATAATCTCCCCGAAACCTAACTTTTGTCACGGGGGAAAGGGTCATCCTGAAATCCCCTTGCCGATATCGCCAATAATCCACTTCATTGATTTCTTCATGTTGGTGAATGGAAATCCAGCCCGTTCCGACCAGGAGATCACCGGTCACCAGCAGCCAGTCCATAAGTCGGCTTGAACCGATGACAGTGTAGGTTTCCCCAAATAGCAATTGAGTCGTCATCCCGGAACCAAAAGCCGGCTCCCGGTAAAGCGTCATAAGACTAAGTCGGCAAATACCGAATCTACTATCAATAGGCCATTCGTTGAAGGTCTCTTTTTGCATCTTTTTCTTTTATGGAATCCCGCTTATCATGGATTTTCTTTCCTTTTGCCAATGCTATTTCCATCTTTGCAAGCCCCCTGTCGTTGACAAATATTCTTAACGGAATGATGGACAATCCCTTCTCCGCAAACTTGGTTTGTAATTTATTCAACTCTTTCTTGTTTAGCAACAGTTTTCTTTCCCGTACGGCGTCATGGTTATAACTTGCCGCCATGGTATAGGGAGCTATATGCATTTGTTTGATATACAGCTCATCCCTTCGAAAATAGCAAAACGCTTCGGTAAGGGAGACTTTCCCCTCCCGGATCGATTTGATTTCCGTGCCTGTCAGGACCAGTCCCGCCACGAATTTGTCGATAAACTCAAATTCATAACTGGCTTTTTTATTCTTTATGTTGATGATTTTCTGAAGTGTGGGTTTCTTATTCATGGATTCCAATTTTCATTTTTGCCAAAGGACTCACGTCAAGCCGGCAAAATATTCCTCTTTCATATTTGAAATGGGCCGCCATGGCAATCATGGCGGCATTGTCGGTGCAGTATTCCAGCCTGGGAATATATACGTTCCATCCCAACTTTTGTGACAGGCCGGATAAAGTATCCCTTAGGCCTCTGTTGGCAGAAACACCCCCGGCTATGGCCACCTCGGTGATACCGTAGCTATTCACTGCTTTTTTGAGCTTGATCAGGAGCATTTCTATCAGGGCATGCTGCACCGAGGCACAGATATCTGCCTTCCGTTTCTCTATAAAGTCCCCATCTTCCCTCAACTTTTCCCTCAGAAAATATAGCACGGATGTTTTGATGCCACTAAAGGAAAAGTTCAGGTCTTTCATGGATGACACGGGAAAATCAAATGCCTTGGGATCCCCCTCTTGGGCCAAGCGGTCAAGGTAAGGTCCTCCCGGGTACGGCAGACCAATCAACTTGGCTGTCTTGTCAAAGGCTTCTCCCACCGCATCGTCCAGGGTTTCGCCGATGACTTCCATATTCAAATAATCGCTGACCAAGACCAGCTGTGTATGCCCCCCACTTACAGTAAGGCAGATAAAAGGAAAGGATGGCTTGGGGTCTTCAATGAAGTGGGCCAAAACATGCGCCTCCATGTGGTTGACCTCTATCAGGGGTAGGTCCAGGGAGAAAGCGAAGGATTTGGCAAAGGAGCCTCCTACCAGCAATGCCCCCATAAGGCCGGGACCTCTGGTAAATGCCACGGCGCTCAACTCCTTTTTGGAAATGCCAGCATGGGTCAGGGCCTCATGTACTACGGGAATCAGGTGTTGCTGATGTGCCCGTGAGGCCAATTCCGGCACCACGCCCCCATATTTCTCATGCACAGATTGGGTGGCAATAATATTATTAAGTACTTTGCCATCAGAAATCACCGATGCGGACGTTTCATCACAAGAAGACTCGATAGCTAGTATATTTACAGTCATTAAATTATCCATTGGAAAAGAAGGCGAAAGTTACGGAAATTTTGCTGAAAGCGGTCAAAATGCTTTCCCGGATTATGCTGGTCCTGCTTTTACTTTTCCTGGGTGCCGCCGTATTACTTCAGATACCAAATATTCAAACTACAGTGGCCGGCTACCTCACCGGGCGCATTTCTGAGCGTACAGGTTACCAAACCCAAGTGAAGGCAGTCAACATACGCTGGTGGGACGCGATCAGTTTGGATGATGTCACCATCTACGATCTAAGGGATAGCCTGATGATTGACCTGGATGAGGTTTACATCGATTTTTCCATCAGGGGCTTATTGGACAGCAGCAACCCTGGCGTAGATGAGGTGACCCTCAAAAATGGAAATGTGCGGATATTGATCCATGATTCTGGAGAGAAGATGAATATTATGGGGTTTTTTGACGGTCTAAGGCAAATGTTTGCCATCAGTACACCCAAAAAGGAGAAAAAAAGGAATAAGTTCAACATTGACAACATCTCGTTTCAAAACACTTCCCTGGACATCTTGAACTATACAATGAAGAATGCCCTGACTTTTGATTACGGGAAATTACGGTTCAGAAATTTAAACGCAGATGCCACTGATTTCTTTGTGGTAGCGGATACGGTAGCATTTGACGTTACTTCCCTGAGAGGTGTTGAGTCTACTTCGGGCATTGTCTTTCAGCAACTTCGCACTGCATACACGTATAGCTCCAGGGGAATGGAGTTTAGGGATCTTTACCTTAAATCCAACCAAACGGAAATCAAAGATTACCTCAAATTCAGCTATGACAGTCCGTTGGCGTTAAATAACTTCACGGAGGAGGTAGAGGTTTATGCCAACTTGGATGAGTCCGTTTTGGACTTGCAGGATTTGAGGTATTTTTCTGGCAATTATCCCGACGTGGAAGATCAGCTTGTTTTGAGTGGCGAGATTTCCGGTAAAATCAGTGATTTGTTTTCCGAGCAACTGCTGATACGCTTTGGGGAGCGCAGTGCGCTTTTTGGCGCATTCAGCATACAGGGTTTGCCCCGTGTGGAGGACACGTATTTTAATCTATCGCTGATCAACTCTACTCTTGTCAGCAGCGACGTTCATCCCTACGTTAGTCTGGCAGCACAAAAAGAACTCGACAAGTTTCAGGATATCCGCTTTGATTCCGACTTTGCCGGATATCTGACAAAGTTCACTGCCAACGGCGACTTCCGAACCAGAATAGGCCGAATGCGCGGCAGGCTGAATTATCAGTTGAGAGATAATTTACCCACCTACAATGGGCGGATCGAAGCGATCAATTTGGACGTGGGGATCTTGATGGAAGACAGGGAAATGTTTCAGAAAGCCAATTTCAGGGGAAACATCCGCGGAATAGGGCTAAATACTGAAACGGCAATCATCGAACTGAATGCTGATTTCAAAAATATCGGTATCAACCAATACCAGTACACCAATATCAACACGAATGCCACCTTTGGACTGGAGCTCTTTAAAGGACAACTTAAGATCCAGGACCCCAACTTGGTCATGGAGGTAGACGGCACGCTGGACCTGAGGAACAACAAGGATTCCGCCAATTTGGTGATGAAGCTGGATACGGCTTTTTTGCGGGACCTGCATCTTACGGATGAAAACATCTTCCTCAGCGGAAGTTTCGAGTTGGACACCAAAGGTACTCACTGGGACAATATCGAGGGGGTGACACGTTTCAGGGATGTGTTGGTCAGTTATGAAGGAAGGGATCTTTTTTTGGACTACTTCCTTTTCCAGTCATTGTTTACGGATGACTCCAGGGTGATTTCTCTCAATTCGGATCTCTTGGTAGCGGGTATTTCAGGTAAGTTCAAAGTAGAAGAACTGGCAAAGGATGTACAGGAACTTTGGAAGGATTACCTGGACATACTCACCAATGAATCCCCTCCCAAAAGATCCCGTGTGGCGGAAGAAGAAGATTATTACATTGATATTTTCGTTGATTTAAGGGATCCCAATCCCATTATCAACCTGATTGCCCCAAATCTTTACTTGTCCAATCAGACAGCGGTGGAAGGTGCTTTCTACCAAACGGAAGAAAATACCGTATTCAACTTTTTCTCCAGCATTGATACAATTTATTACGATGGCAATTATTTGATAAACAACAACATTGATTTCAACACTTCCAAAAAGAAAAACTCCTCAGATGTCCTTGCCTCCTTCTATCTGCTATCCGAAGAACAGCAATTGAGATCAGGCATAAATTTTCACAACTTTGAATTGGAGGCCATTTGGAATGAGTCCAATGTTGATCTGACCCTTGGTATCGATCAGTTGGCTACCGAAAGCTACCTTCGGATAAACAGCAGCATACATTTGGAGCCAGGAAATACCTCTATTGTATTTGAACCCTCAGATATTAAACTGCTCGATGACTTTTGGGAATTTGCCGCTGACAACAGTATCATCATAAAACCGGACGAGTTGTCCTTCAACAATATCAAGCTTTTTCACGACAACCAATTCATATCCGCAAACGGAAAAATCAACGCTGATCCCAATGAATCCCTAAACATTGCCATCAACGAATTGAATTTGGATTTATTGAATTCATTTGGTCTGAAAACCTATAAAGGTACGGCCAATGGAGCCATTATCCTCACAGAATATCAGCGAAAAGAGGGATCCAAAGGCAACTTATCCATCAAAGACATCCATATTGATGACTTTTTGATAGGGGACATAGAGGCTACAGCCTATTTTGAAAAAGGACAAATTAACATCCAACTTGACAACTATTGGGAAGACAGGAAATCCATCGCAGTTTCAGGCACCTTGGACAACCTGGACAACAGGCTGAACATGACAGCTTCCTTTAACGAAACAAACCTTACCATAGCAGAACCATTTTTTGGGGCGTTGGTCTCAGAGTTGGATGGCACAGTCACCGGAAAGCTGGATATCGGCGGTACCCTTAACCAACCCGAAATTACCGGGCAGGGAAGGGTAAAGGAGGGTTTGCTGCGTTTCAATTACCTTAACACCTATTACCAGTTGAACGGCAACATCATCATGGATCCAAATCAGATCAGCTTCAGAGGGTTGGCACTTAGAGATCTCAACAACAACCTGGCTACCTTGAATGGGGGAATCACCCATGATAATTTCAGGAATTTCATCATCGACCTCACGGCTGGATTTACCAATTTCCAAGTCCTCAATACCAGTCTGGCCAACAATGAACTGTTTTACGGAACGGCGTTTGCCACGGGTGACTTAACGGTTTTCGGATCTTTAAATAACTTGGAGATCACCGCCAATGCCAGTTCACAGCCCAACACGAGAGTCTATATCCCCATTGGCAGTACCGAGGGCCAATTTCAGGAAGATTTTATCCGGATCATCGATTTGCTGGACACCATTCAAGTGGCAAGACCGGAGGGTTTTCAAGAAGGATTGGCCCTCAATAATATGATCGTCAACCTAAATCTGGATTTGAATCCCAACGCTTACGTGGAAATCCAAATAGACCCAAAAACTGGGGAAACCATACAGGGAAGAGGCCGGGGACAGCTCAATTTGAATGTGGACACGCAAGGGAATTTTAATTTATTCGGCACGTATGAGATCGTGGATGCCCTATATAATTTTTCCCTGTACAACATCATCAACAAGCGCTTTCAGAT
>JBBQXZ010000210.1:0-8470 GCA_038209145.1 Cytophagales bacterium
CGTAATTCATGCCATTAACGATGTGTTGATGCCTCCGGTACCAAGCAATACAATTGCGGACATTGTATCGGGAGATGAAAATTTTTCTACCCTACTTGCCGCAGTAATGGCTACAAATCTAGTACCTGCCTTGGCAAATGCGGATGGAGAATACACTGTATTTGCTCCCACCAATGCCGCATTCACTCGCTTTCTGACCGACAATGGATTGACTGCGACGGCACTTTTGGCCTCTCCTGACTTAGCAAGTATTCTTTCTTATCATGTAGTGCCTGGTTTAGTACCATCGTCTGCTGTTGCGCCTGGCCCTGTTACTTCTCTTGCTGACCTACCTTTCTATATAAGTGTAGATACAGAAGATGATGTGTGGATCAATGGCAATGCAAAAGTCACAACCGTGGATGTTATGGCGGATAACGGCATCATTCATATCATCGATTATGTAATCACCGCTCCAACACGGACTATCGCGAATATAGCAGTAGGTTTTGCTGGAGCTGCTGAACCACAGTTTACCCAATTGGTTGGTGCTTTGACCCGGGCCGGCTTGGTTGAGGCGGTAAGTGGAGGTCGTACTGATAACTTGACGGTATTTGCTCCTACTGATGCTGCGTTCCAAGCATTGTACACCGCCTTGGAAGTGGACGGCTACGAAAATATTCCAATTGATGTTTTAACATCAGTGTTGAGATATCATGTTGTACCGGCAAGAGCCTTCTCTCAGGATTTGCGTGGGGGAGCTATGTTACCTACGTTGAATGGAGCGACTATGCTGACAGTGAATTTGGCAGATCTTAAAATAAATTCTTCAGGACTTGTCCCTTCATTACTAAACATACATGCATTAAATGGGGTTATTCATGTTATTGATGCAGTGATGCTGCCTCCTGCGGATTAATATAAAATAATTTCAATTTCAAAGAAAGGGCCTGAGTAATCAGACCCTTTTTTGTTGATCAATGATATCTTTATTTACTCTGTCGCTCAGACTTTAAAAGACCAAAAAATACAATTGGGTTTTTTTTAGATGAATGGGAGAGAAACGATTAAGCGTAAAATTGAAGGGTTTGGATCAATAGCACCAAATTGAAAAGTAAATATAAAAACCCCTCCAATACTGGAAGGGTTTTTTTCAAAATTCGTAAATCTGAACTCAAATTTTCATCAAGGCTTCAAGGAATCCCATATTTTCTCCCCGTTTTTTGAGGACCAGTGTTGGGATATCATCATTAAGTTGAATGAGTTTCTCAGATACCGAACCCAGCAAAATAGCGGCTGAGTTGCTTCTGCCTCTACTTCCCATGACAATAAAATCCACATGTTCGTTCTTGGCCAGATTAATGATATGATTGGCTTCACTTTTGGTTTCTTTTAATATGAATTCACAACCTATTTGGCCAAAATCGGCCTTTTTGACGAATTTTTTTAAATCTTTTTTAGCATGTTCCAACATCACTTTTGCAAATTCGGCCAGGGATTTCCCCGTCTTGGAGTACCCCCCGGGAATCTCATACAGGTGGCAGCAAAGAATTTTTGCATGGATTCCCTTGGCGATGGCATGGGCCACTTCCAGGGTCATATGTGAGTAGTCGGAAAAATCGATTGGAACTAATATTCGGTTAATTTCATGCATGTTGGCCTTTTCTGGGATGAAAAGAATGGAGGTAGGTGCCCGCTGTGCCAGGTTTTTGGCAAGGGTTCCAGAACCTGACGCTACCACCTTTCTACCCATTACCAAAAGATCCACGTCTTTGATTTTACACCATCTAAGTATGGTTTCTATCGGATTTCCCTCCTTCACAAGTACCTCATGGGAAATGTCCTCCATGCCTGCAATTTTTACTTCATGTTGAATACCTTTACGGATAGTTTCGTCTACAGGAGCCAGCAGATCGGGATAGGCTTTTTTGATTTCCTCAGGTATAGCCAAGTCTTTGGAAACATGAACGAAATAAATTTTCTCTATTTCCAAAGCAGCGATCAGGTGCTTTATGTTCTTGAGTAAGATCTCATCCATATCACTGAGATCCATGCCGACCATGACTTTATTGAATTGTTTCATCACGCTTTTTGGTAAAGTTTGTTCAATTTAAGGGATTGCCCAAAACTTTTAAAGCAGAGTTCCATATTTTGCGAAAAAAAATTATGGGAAGACCATGTAATAGTTTTTATTTGACCTATTGGGGGAGGATAATCAAGGTGATAAGCGATCTATGGTGAAGTCATTGGGGAAATATTTTATAGCTATTGTGCCGGAAGGGGAAGTCCAGGCACAAGCAACGGCGCTCAAACTGGTTTTGAAAGACACGTTTGGAATCCGATACGGATTGCGGTCTCCCGCCCATGTTACCCTTAAGATGCCATTTCTTTGGAATGAAAAGAAAGAATCCGAGCTATCAGGAAAATTGAGACGCTTCTTTGAAGCGAAATTTCCATTTGAGATTCATTTTAAAGGCGTGGATACGTTTGGAAAACGGGTTATTTTTATGCGGGTAAAGAAAAACCCAATACTTAATAAGCTGCAAGATGAACTGATCATGTATTGTAAGACCACTTTAAAGAAGGAGGTGGAACTGAGCGATCGGGTTTACACCCCCCACATGACGATGGCATTCAACGATCTAAAGGAAAACTATTTTTCAGCTTACCTAGATTGCGCAAAAAAAATGGCCATAGATAAAAAATACTTGGTAAATAAAATTGCCCTGCTGAAAAAAGATGGGGGAAAGTGGACGGTTTGTGAGACGTTTTCCTTTGGTACACCTCAATTGGAAATACAAAACTAAGGCTACATCCTTTTAAGTTGAAGACTGACTCAAAATCGCAATTCTCCTTCCGGCTTTCCAATGGTAGTGATGATGCTTTTTGGGCGCTGGTCAACATAAAAATTGATGATATTTTGCTGGGTGGGAAATTCACCTGTTAGAATGGTATTCATAACAAGGACTGTTGCGGGCTTTGGTACGTCTATGGACTCGAAATAAAACCATGCGGCGTCTTCCTCAATCTCATGTCCCAAATATTCAAGAGGGATTAATTGGCCGTTGATGCGTATTTTATTCTGTTCCAACAGGTATTCACGCAGCATCTCGTCAAGCTGTGTCCGATCGGGCATGTTGAGAAAATCCACCTTGGTTTTGAACCTCTTTTCCAAAGCTACCTCCAGGTCATCCCAAAATATTTTTTGGGCAATTTCTAGCCTGTTTATATCAGCTTTATACACCATGTCGGTCAGGCTGATATAAAAGGGATGTATCGTGAACAGCCCAAACAGGCTAACTACCGATAAGTAAAAAGTAAGCATTTGAATCGTTGAATTTTATAGAATATCTGAAATATACGTTAATATTACGACAATAATCCGATTCGGATTGACTTTCAACCAAACCAATTGCATGAACCAGTTTCAGTTGTATTTTAAATTAGGTCTTCAACACATATTGGACCTGAATGGTTTTGACCACATACTTTTTGTGATTGCCCTTTGTGTCATTTACCTGATGAGAGACTGGAGAAAAATCCTCATTTTGGTAACCGCCTTTACCCTAGGTCATTCCCTAACCCTGGCACTGGCTACGTTGAAGGTAGTTCGGGTTGATACTGACCTGGTCGAGTTTCTCATTCCCGTAACCATCGCACTTACCTGTCTATTAAATATTTTCAAACCCAAACCTTCCGGCGGCACTGGGTATCTGCAACTTAATTATGCGTTTGCCTTGTTTTTTGGGCTGATACACGGATTGGGTTTTTCGAATTATCTCAGGGCCTTGCTCGGGAGGGAATCTTCCCTATTCCAACCCCTCCTTGCCTTCAATATCGGACTGGAAGTAGGGCAGCTCGTCATCGTTTCGATTTTCCTCATTGTCTCTACCCTAATGGTGGGAATACTTGGCATGAAGCGAAAAGAATGGATTCTGATCGTATCCTCCATCGTCCTGGGTATGTCCGTGATGATGATGTTGGAAAACCGATATTGGTAAGTAGCTGTATCTTTTGGTTTAAAATTGATCTGGTCAAAAACACGGTTTAAAATCATGCAACCCGTTAACTAATATCGAATTATTTGAAGCGAGGAGGTTTAGAATAAAGGCAATTTTGACAAAATTCTTTCCAAAATTTAAATATTGGTTTATTTAATTAGTTTTTGACTAAACCACAATTGTGAACTTGTGGTTTATTGATTAAATTGCAGCTTCAATTATCACAAAAGGGGGTATACCCTATAATTTCCTATTATTATGAGACCACTAAAAGGATGAAAAAACTGATTATTTTAATTTTGTTTGTAACAGGTGTTTCCTTCATAAGTTTTGCCCAAATTGATGAACAGCGCCATGGTGTACGCTTCGAGCAATTGGGCACAACGCTTCGAACTCCCAATGTATATCGAAACGCATCAGGAGCCCCAGGTCACATGTACTGGCAACAGCAGGCTGATTATGAAATTGAGGTAATCCTCAATGACGAAAATCAATCCATTACTGGTACCGCAAATATCAATTATATTAACAATTCCCCCGATGCGTTGGATTACCTCTGGGTACAGCTGGACCAGAATCAGCGGGCGAAAGATTCTGAAACCCCCAAAATGTCCACCAATAGTATAGAACCACAGATGACCTTAAGCCAGCTTCAGGGAATTTTGTGGCACGATCAAGATTTGGGTTATAAAATTCTATCCGTCACCAATGCCTCTGGAGCCGATATCCCCGTGACGGTGAACCGTACCATGATGCGTATGGATTTACCCAAGCCACTGTTACCTGGAGAGAATTTTGAATTTAAGATAGACTGGAGCTTTAATATCCACGACAGGATGAGCTTCATCGGTGGAAGGCCGGGATACGAATACTTCGAAAAGGATGGAAACTACCTCTATACCATGGCAGAATGGTTTCCGCGCATGGCTGTTTATTCTGATTTTGAAGGATGGCAGAACATGCAGTTTGTCGGATCAGGAGAATTTGCGCTGGTCTTTGGCGACTATGAGGTGAAAATTACCGTGCCTGCGGATCATATGGTAGGGGCTACCGGAGTTTTACAAAATCCCCAAGCGGTGCTAAGCAATGCTGAAATGGAACGATGGAATCAAGCCAGGGAAAGTTTTGAAAAACCCGTTGTCATCAGAACACAATCAGAAGCAGCGCAGTTGGAAAAAAACCGGGAAAAAACTACCAAAACATGGATTTTTGCAGCAGAGAATGTGAGGGATTTCGCCTGGACCTCTTCCCGGAAGTTTATCTGGGATGCTATGGCCGTCAAAATAGGAGAGAGAGATGTAATGGCCATGTCCTATTACGGCAAGGAAGGCAATCCCCTATGGGGCCAATATTCCACCCTGGTAGTAGCCCATACGCTTCGTTCCTATTCCAGGCGGACGTTCGATTACCCCTATCCGGTGGCCATTTCCGTGGAAGCTACCAACGGCATGGAATACCCCATGATATGCTTTAACTATGGAAGGCCCGATGAAGATGGGACATATTCAGATGCCATCAAATATGGCATGATTTCGGTCATTATACATGAAGTGGGACATAACTTTTTCCCCATGATTGTCAACTCTGACGAAAGGCAATGGACCTGGATGGATGAGGGGTTAAATACTTTTTTGCAGTTTTTGGCCGAGCAAGAGTGGGATAGGGACTATCCTTCCAGAAGGGGAGCTCCCCACAAAATCGTCCCCTATATGAAAATGGAAAAGAACTTTTTAGAGCCCATTATGACCAATTCTGAAAATATTGTTGCCCTTGGTCCCAATGCTTATGCAAAACCAGCCACAGCACTAAATATATTGAGGGAAACAGTGATGGGAAGGGAGTTGTTTGACTATGCCTTTAAGCAATATGCGCAGCGGTGGATGTTCAAGCACCCTACCCCCGATGATTTTTTCCGGACCATGGAGGATGCGTCAGCTGTTGATTTGGATTGGTTTTGGCGGGGTTGGTTTTATGGGACCGAAACCGTAGATATTTCCATTGAGGGGGTGAAATGGTATAAAATAGATACAGGAAATCCTTCTGAATCAAAAGCCAGCAAAAGAGAAGCGTATGGATTGGAAGAATCATACCTTACCAAGGATCGAAATAAAACGGATGTCCCAGTGACAGTGGTAGAATCCAATCCCGCCGCCAGAGATTTTTACAACAGTTATGACCCGTTTCGCGTGGGACCTGCCGATGAGAAGCAATATCAGGATTTCCTGAAGAACCTATCCAATCAGGAGAGGGAATTATTAAATAGCGGGTTAAATTTCTATGAAGTCAAATTGAAAAATGTGGGAGGACTGGTCATGCCTGTCATCCTCCAGTTTAAGTATACAGATGGTACTTCTGAAATCGAGAGGCTCCCTGCCCAACTATGGCGATTGGACGAATACGAGGCCACCAAAGTATTTGGGAAATCCAAAGAAGTAGCGGAAATCGTGCTGGATCCCTACCGGGAAATAGCCGATATAGAAGAGGAAAACAATTATTGGCCAAGAAAATTTACGCCTTCGCGGTTTGAGCTCTTTAAGCGGGCAACGCCCCCGAGAGGAACATCGAGGGGACAAAACCCCATGCGTGACAATAGGAACTAACTCAGTAACCTTTTACTTCCGGGTTGTATTTGCCACAGTCTGCCCAAAAGAGTGGGTAATTTGAATTTTATCAAATCTCGAGACTTTGGTTTGACCTTTATGTTGATTTTATCGACCATTGGTGATTCCTACTTTGGTATTAAAACGTGCTGCATAAATGATAAAAAAAAGGGCCACCCGGAATTAAATCCCTGGTGGCCTTTTTTTTATAGGAGAGTGATATGAATTTACTCTTTGGTCGCAAAATCCGGATAGGCATGCATTCCGTGTTCATTGATATCCAAGCCTTCCAACTCTTCCTGTTCGTCAACTCGGATACCTGTAGTTTTCTTCAAAGTAAAGAAAACTATAAAGCTAAAGGCAACACAAAATGCCCCGATGGAAACTATTCCAATTAATTGTGATAGTATCTGCGCACCACCAGCAATATCTCCAAAAATTCCTACGGCGAGTGTTCCCCAGATACCACAAACCAAGTGGACGGATATGGCACCTACAGGATCGTCAATCTTTACTTTATCGAAAAAGAGGACGCCAAAAACTACCAACATACCACCTATAAAACCAATTACAGCGGCTTCCCAAGGAGCCATCATGTCCGCTCCCGCGGTGATGCTTACCAATCCAGCCAAAATGCCATTCAATACCATCGTGATGTCGTAAGCTTTGAACTTAGCGTAGGAAGCGATTAAGGCACCGAAAGCTCCTGCGGATGCAGCTATTGCGGTAGTTACAAACACGAGGGAAACCGTTCCTGGGGAAGCTGACAACACGGATCCACCATTGAAACCGAACCAGCCAAACCATAGTAGGAAAACCCCAAAAGTAGCCAAGGGAAGGTTATGGCCTGGGATGGCGTTGATTTTGTTGTCTTTGTACTTGCCCAATCTTGGCCCCAACAAATAAGCGCCTATAATGGCGCCCCATCCTCCTACAGAATGCACAATAGTAGAGCCTGCAAAGTCATAAAAGGGAGTGGAAAGGGTATTCAAAAACCCGCCTCCCCATTTCCACATGCCAACTATGGGGTAGCAAATGCCTACGTATAACAATGAAAAGAAAATAAATGGTCCGAGTTTTATCCTTTCCGCAACGGCTCCGGATACAATGGTAGCGGCGGTGGCCGCAAACATCGCCTGAAATATAAAATCCGTATAAAAGGTGTAACCTTCACTGTAATTTGAAGTATCCCACCCTTCTGGAAGACTAAGCCCCAAGCCGGAAAGACCAAAAAAACCACCTTCGAAGGCCTCGCCGGGATACATGAGGTTAAACCCGATAAATCCATAAGTAAGAATGCCCAGGGCTGGAATAATGGTGTTTTTGAAAAGGATATTAACTGTGTTTTTGGCGCGTGTCAATCCGGCCTCAAGTGCAGCAAAACCCAAGTGCATGATAAACACCAAAATGGTGGCTACCATCATCCACAGGTTATTGATAGTAAATAGTTCTTGACTCATATTAGGTGCTATTTTTTAAAGGTGATTGAAAGATGGGGTGATTAATAGAGTGATTAAAGGGCTTCCTCTCCGATATCTTCGTTTCTGATCCGAAAAGCTTTTTCCACATTATAGACAAATATTTTACCGTCGCCAACCTGGCCTGTTCTTCCCTCTCGGAGGATACATGAGACAACAGCTTCTTCCAAATCATCAGGAACAATGATTTCAAGTTTAGTTCTTGGGATGAAGGTTGGCTCATAAGCTACACCTCTGTATTGCTGGGTTTTGGCATGCTGGAGACCCATCCCTTTCACTTCAAAGAAAGTCAGGAAGTTTACCCCCAATCCTGAAAGACAGGTATGTATTTCGTCAAATTTTGAAGTTCTGATTAAGGCTTCTATTTTTTTCATTTTATCAACTGGATTTAAGTTTCTTTAATAAATTGGGC
>JBBQXZ010000211.1:0-8430 GCA_038209145.1 Cytophagales bacterium
GCCAACGGCAACATCACCAGGTTGGTGCGGCGCAACCAGATGACGGCGTCCACCTACGGGGAGGTGGACAACCTGACCTACACCTACCAGACCAACAGCAACAGGCTGTCGCATGTGGCCGATTCACATGCGTCGCTCACCTTTACTTCAAAGGATTTTAAGGAGCGTAGCAGCACGGGCTATGCCTATGACCCAAACGGCAACCTGTCCGGCAGCCTTGACAAGCAGATCAGTGGCATAAGCTACAACCACCTTAATTTACCCAAAGAGGTGGTCTTCAACACGGGAGCCAAACTGGTCTATGCCTATGATGCGGAGGAGGACGGAGCGTTAAAAATTAGTCATGAAGCATTTATCTAATCAAAACAAAAGCAGTTTTGGTGAAAAAACGTTTTTTCTAATTGAAAATTCCCATCTGAATTTTCTTATTTCAACGCCTTATACCAGTAGAAAAATACGCCCATACTGGATGTTCAATGATTTTAGACATGGCTCAATTTTAACATTATTTTTCATTTTTAGTAATCAACAGATTTATCATATTTGCTGATAATACAACTATAGTAAGGTTTATTTAAATTACTTGTTTTTTCCATTAAGTAGGTTTAAATGGCACAAATAAGTAACGATTCCTAACCTCGAAACACACAGTCTTCAGACTCTTCCCTTAGGTGTAGTATCCACCAATCTCTTTTACTTAGTCATTTGATTGGTGTGAAACCAGAAAATCAGTTGCTTGGCCTTCTTGACAGTAACTGGATCTCCTCCGCGTTTAATTCCTTTGAATAGAGTCTTAAATCCGCCATTTTCCCCTTAAAATAATTATTGGGTCCGAATCCTATTTTTAAGGGAACGGTTGGATTTAGATCAAACGATAAGGTATCGAAATCAGCGGACTCGGCAGATTTCTTTCCATCAATATAAAGGGAGAGTTTGTTTTCCGATTTGATAGCCGTTATATGGTGCCAACCGGATTTAAGGCTTTCAGGGCTTAGAGCATTCTTGCCTTTTTCAAAACTAAAGATTTCACCCGATGGGAGCGTGCTGCAAAAAAGCCTTCCCCGGCTTTCCGCCATGGTCCATGCTCTCCTGTATGTCACATCAGGGGTGTGGTCGAGTCGTGTGATTTTATTCCATACCGTATCTTTATCGTAGGCATATATCTCCGCTAAAGGCAAGGTGCCTGCCAGTAGCTGTCCATTATAAACAAGCATCCCCATTACTTCAAGTTCGTCACCAAGCCGGCCCATATCCTTCCACTGATCGAGACCTTCAAATTTATATACACGTCCACTGGGCCAGGTGCCGGCATACAATTCTCCCCGATAGGTGGCAAATGAATACGTCTGGGTATTGTCTTCGCCCAACGGGCCGCAATCGGTCCAGGATGCACCATCGTAGCGGTAAACGTTGCTTTTATCATAGCTTGAGGCATAGAGGTAGTCCCCAAAAACGCTCATAGCTACTACCCGCACCCCATCGGGTGTTCCACAGTCCACCCATGTGGTATCTCCCCCATAGCGGTAAAATCCGGCGGGATGATAAAGTGAACTGGCATATAAATCACCTTTATAAACTGCCAGGCCTCCCACAGCCTCGGTATTTGGCAGTTGACCACAAGGAATCCAACCCTTTTCTTTGTCATACCTCATTATCCTTCCTCCCGTGTTAAGGTTGTCCGATTCCGCAAGTGCGGACCCTGCAAAACGGTACTTGCCTGTGCCGGCGTAAAGCTGTTCTTTATAAACAGCCAATGCCATGACACTGTTGGAACTGTCAGGAGAGCCAACATCTTCCCATTGGTATTCAGGATTTAACCGGAATACATTTCCACGTTTATTTTTATCAGGATGTGCCAGTCCCGCATAGAGTGATCCCTCAAAATCAGCCATCGAAAAAGCCCCCTTGGTTTTGTCAGGGCTACCATGACTTTTCCACGGAGAGGCGTGATTGTCATCTATTCCAAAATGAACTTGGTTAAAATTGGCAAGACTGGTAGTGACGGCATTCGTTTTCAGGCTTAGGTTAAAGCCTTTCTGATTTTCAGGATTATACTGGCTAATTATATCAGCGGGTACTTCACCAGAATTATTTTCCAGGTTGACCCATACGGAAATGGAGAAACTGTTTGATTCAGCCGCTATGTTTTCAGCTATGGGTACCTCTATCCACGAATCATTTCCGGAAAAGACGATGGACGGATAAGAGAACCCGTCAGACCCTCCGGTAGCAAAATCTACCTTTCCGTGAATAATACACTTCCGGTCATGTATTGATAGATCCCGCACATCGCCTTCAAATTGCCAATGCCCATACAAGCCATCAGATAAATCCAACACTTTCTTCTCCCCGCAGGAAAATAGCAGGCAAGCTACCGTGAGGCATAAGTGCGTTAAAGGAATAATCTTTTTCATGGTTCCTCAGGTTAAATTGATCCGTTTTTTTAGCGTAGTGACCAATGAAAGAAAAGTATTCTCCCTTCCATCGGTCGATAATTATCTGGTAAATTAAAATTGCTTCCCCAATAATAAAAAGAAGCAAGTATTATGGATATGGTATTCAGGAAAATATTCAAATTTTTACACTGTTTCATTTAGGTTTAATGGTATGATATTTCTCAAAATAAGTGGTAAATACACAATCTGTCAGTTTTTTACAGGTAACAAAAGGCGAAACCTTTTAATTACAACTAAAATGCTATTCGATGGGAATATTGAAGGGTTTGTTACCGATCACAAGATTTAAAATTTTATTACGGTAGAAAGATCAAGAATATTTTGAAATTGTGCAATATAAAATTTAAGTTTATGGTAACGTACACGTGTTTGTTGCGAATTGCCCCAATCTAACCTATAAATTATCAATCTTCAACCTACCACAACATGAAACAAAATTACAAATTGGATTATTTTCAAAGTAAATTGCTGGGAAAAGTAAGAATTCTGAACGGATTAGAATTTGTTCAGAATTATGCCTTCCTACTTTTATTACTCGCATGCCTGATGATACTGTCAGGCAACAAGGTCTTTGCCCAAGGTGCTCAGACGATTTCAGGGCAAGTTTTCGATTTATCTTCAAAAGAAAGCTTGCCTGGCGTAAATGTATTGATTAAAGGTACCTCTTCGGGCACAGTCACCGATATAGACGGTTCCTATAGCTTGCGTGTGTCTGACGCGAATGCGGTAGTGATATTTTCTTTTGTGGGGTATCTCTCACAGGAAATTAGGTTGGGTAACCAAACCCAATTGGATGTCAACCTTACTGCCGACCAAGCCCAACTTGAAGAAGTTGTAGTGGTGGGTTATGGTACGGTTAAGAAAAGTGACCTTACCGGTTCAGTGACAAGGTTGGATCCGCAGATTTTCAAAAACCAAAGTAACGTGCAGCTTACAGACATGCTTGCGGGTACGGTGGCTGGCTTCAATGCCAACCAGGGAACATCAGCCGCAGGTGGTAGTTCTTTGGAAGTAAGGGGGCCTACTTCCCTGAGTGCGGGAACTGAACCACTGGTGGTTTTGGATGGCGTTATTTTTAATGGAAGTATCGCTGACATCAATCCAAACGACATCGCTTCGGTGGATATCTTAAAAGATGCCAGTTCAGCGGCTGTATTCGGCGCAAGGGCTGCCAACGGAGTAATTCTGGTGACTACCACGAGAGGTAAAACAGGAGAACCTATCATTAATTTCACTACCAAAATTGGGGTATCGGGTCCTACCAACGATGATTTTGCTGTCAGGGGACCTCAGGGGTACTTGGATTTTAGAAGGGATTTTTTCAGAACCCTGGGGCAGCCCCAGCCGGATTATCACTGGTTTGATCCAACCCAACTTCCCCAGGGAGTCACCATTGACCAATGGCGCGCTTCCAACAACAACCCCAACCCGGACGATACCCGGGAGTGGCTTGCGCGGCTAAACTTTTTCCCAGAGGAACTAGATGCCTACTTTGCGGGCAATATCGTCAACTGGAGAAATGAGGTGATGAAGCCCGCAATCAGACAGGAATATGACTTAAGTGTGGCTGGAGGCACGGAAAAAATCAAGTATTACTGGTCTTTGGGATACTTGAATAACGAGGGTATTATTGTGGGAGATAAGTTTTCTACCATCAGGTCTAGGGTTAACTTGGATTTCCAAATGACTGACTGGTTAAAAGTAGGGATGAATACCCAGTTTTCCTCCAGAGACGAGAGTGTGGTGCAGGCAAATCTGAATGGCATGCATGGCACCAGTCCCTATGCCGAAATGTATGAAGCGGATGGTTCAATCAGGTGGTTTCCACATGGATATATAGGAGGGGAAAACCCGCTAATCAATTACTTGGGACAGGACCGATTTAATAGGAGGAACAACTTATTCAGTACCTTATATGCTGAATTCGCGTTGCCGTTTGGTATTACTTTCAGATCTTCCTATCAGCCCCGGATAGAAAGTTTGAGAGATTATAACTATTGGTCTCCTGAAACCATCGAAGGCGGACAGATCTACCCTCAGGGAAGAGCTACCCGGGAGGATGAGTCTTTGTACGAATGGATGGTGGATAACCTGCTGAAATGGAACAAGACAATTGGGGTTCATGCCCTGGATGTCACCTTTTTGTACAATTTGGAAAAGAATACCATCTTCAATTCTAGAATGGCAAATCAGACTTTTCTTCCGAGTCCTATTCTGGGGTATCATGGCATGCAGTTTGGAGGCAATCCTTTCGTTATAACCAATGACATCACTTATTCTGGAGAAGGCTTAATGGGTAGAGTAAACTATACACTTATGGATAAGTATCTGTTTACGGGATCTGTAAGAAGGGATGGGTTCAGTGCCTTTGGAAGGGAGAATCCCACGGCAGTTTTCCCCGCACTGGCATTTGGCTGGCAAATATCCGATGAAGGGTTTTATAATTCCAATCTGATTGATCAGCTCAAAATGAGGTTATCTTGGGGTATCAATGGAAACCGGGACATTGGCCCCTATTCATCCTTTGCCCAAGTTGAGAGCAGACAGTACTTTAATGGATCTCAGGTTCAAATGGGTGTTTTTACCTCCACACTTTCCAATCCAGGACTTTCCTGGGAGGAAACTGAATCGTATAACCTGGGCTTTGATATAGGGATTTTGGCCAATAGGATCAATCTGACATTGGATTACTATGACATGTCAACCACCAACTTACTGGTAAACCGATCACTGCCACGGGTTACAGGATTTGAAAACGTAACCACCAATATCGGTGAATTGGCCAATCAGGGGTTTGAAGCCACTGTTGGGGCTGTTAACATCAACAGGCCAAATTTTACCTGGAGATCCAATTTTAACTACTCCCTCAACCGGAACAAAATCAAATCATTGTTTGGGGATTTTGGGGAGTACACCCTCCAGGGTCAAACCATCTCAGGCGAGATACCTGATTTTGAGAATGAATGGTTTATCGGACAGCCCATTGATGTGGTTTGGGATTATAATATTCTGGGTACCTGGCAAGAGAATGAATTATCGGAAGCTGCTGAGTACAACCTGAGAGAAGGAGACATCAAGGCCGAAGATGTCGATGGAAACAACGCGTATGAAGCTTTGCAGGATAAAAAATTCATTGGGTTCAGTCAACCAAGACACCGATTGGGTTTCCGCAATGATTTCACCTTTTTGCGCAACTTTTCGGCTTCCATATTTATAAGGGCTGACTTGGGTCACCTCAGGGAATTTCCCCAGTCTGTCGCGGGATGGTCTACGTTGGACAGAAATTCCACCGCAAACTATCCCTATTGGACACCGGATAATCAGACCAATGATTATCCAAGACTAAGTGTGAACGATTCACCGTTTGGTGGAGGAGTGATGCCTTACAAATCATCTTCTTTTGTAAGAATACAAGACGTTTCCCTGTCTTACAATGTACCGAGTGCAGTTGCTCAACGGTACAAAATGAAGAATTTGAGGGTATTTGGTTCGGTTAGAAATCTTTACACCTTTGATCAGTGGCCGGGCTGGGATCCTGAATCCGGAAGTACCCCAATGCCACAAATTGTTACCGTTGGTTTCAATTTATCACTTTAAAATTTGCTTTCAAGATGAAAAGATACATAAAAATATATTTTGCCTTACCGGTACTCTTTCTAGTATTGGTAGCTTGCAATGAAGATTTTCTGGAGCCAAAACCACTTTCCTTTTTTACCACAGAAAATGTTTTTGTGGATAGGGCTGGATTCGAAGCGCTATTGGTTACCATGAGGAAGGACCTGACCCGAGAACAAACGGCACAGAAAAATTTCATGTCCCATCAGTGGGCGGCCTCGGAAGCAGGAGTTCCCTGGCTGCAAATGGACTATACCACACTTACGCCCAACTCAGACAGGTATCAGCAATTTGTCACACAAATCAATGATATTTTTGAAATGGTAAAAAATGCCAATGTGGCCATCAGCAGAATAGATGATCTGGAGTGGGATACTGAGCAAGATAAAAATGAAATCCTTGCGGAAGCCTATTGGCACAGGTCTTATTGGTATTACCGGTTGATAGGTAATTATGGGGATTTGCCTTTCATCAAAGAAGAAGTTCTTGGAGCCAGGCTTGATTTCAAGACCCACAGCCGATGGGCTATTTTGGATCAGATCCAGTCTGACATGGAATTTGCCGTACAGAATTTGGTTGAATCCGCTGCTCCGGGCATTCCTACAAGAGGTGCTGGCAACCACCTGCTTACCAAAATCTATCTCGCTAATATGGAATTTGATAAAGCCATAGCGGCGGCCAGCCGAGTCATAAATGGCCCCTATGCCCTGATGACGGCACGTTTCGGTGTTCAAGCAGGGGATCCGGCTAAAAATCTGATCTGGGACCTTCATCGTCATGCCAATAAAAATAGCGGAACAAATACAGAAACCATATTGGCTTTCGTAGACAGGTGGGAAGCTCCTCCAGAAGCCAGAAGCCGTGGTCTTTTTACCATGAGGGTATATAATTGCGCATGGTGGCAATCCTCCGTCGGAAAAGATAAGAATGGAAACAGGGGAACCATAGACAGGGGGCCGCTTTATGATTCGCTGGGAAGAGGAAACCCCGATGTAGCACTAAGTGATTGGCACAGTTATACCATTTGGGAGGATGGTAATTTCGACTATAAAACAACACCAGATTTGCGAAGAGCTGATATCAACTGGCGTGATAGGGATGAGATTTATTACAATAACCCGGCCTCCGCGCAATACTTGGAACCATTTGATCCGGAGAATATGGATATCCCTTCCGAATATTGGGCCAGGATCTATCCCATGCCTTTCTATAAAACCTATGCACCAAATGCTCCCGACCAAACAAGCGTCCCTATGGGTAGCAATGGGGACTGGTACATCTTCAGACTGGCAGAAACCTATCTGCTCAGGGCAGAGGCGTATTATTGGAAAAATGACCTGGCAAATGCAGCCATGGACATCAATATCGTAAGAGAAAGGGCCATGGCATCTTCCATCACTCCCGCTGATGTCAACATTGATTTTATATTCGATGAGAGGGCCAGGGAGCTATTTGCCGAAGAACCACGGCAAAATGAGCTAAACAGGGTTTCCTATATATTGGCTGCCAGGAATGAAGGAGGTTATAGCCTATCGAATCTGCATGAAAAAAACTGGTTCTATGACAGGGTAAGAAACCTGAATAATTTCTATGACAGGTCAAGTGAGATAATTCTTCTGGGGCAAAGGCCACGAATCATGCCTTTCCATTTCCAATGGCCCATCGATGATGATATCGTGAATTCCAATACCCTTGGAAGAATCAATCAAAACTTGGGTTACACCGGATCTGCAAACAATGTTCCCGCTTTGGATGTAATCGAGTAATTCCGATTGTTAAAATTTTATTCCCCGTACTACCGAATTGGGTAGTGCGGGGAATTTTTACCAAGATTGCCATTATTGTTGCTTATCAAAACGCCTAAAAGCCACAATCAAAGAAACACCTGGTGGAGGTTAATGATAGTTTTTTAAATCATTGTCTATTTTTTTTATTGGAAAAATTATAAAATTCAAAAGCCATGAGAAAAATACGTTCAAAACCATACCATCTTGTTTTTTTGGGAGTGATTATCTTGCTCTTCAATACCGATGCGCTTTCCCAACAAAGTAATTCAACATGGAAAGGAGGAGTGGGAAAAGTGGAAATTACGCCGCAGCAATCCATGTGGATGGCTGGATATGCAGCCAGGGACCATCCGTCAGAAGGGGTAAGGCATCCCATCTGGGCTAAAGCCCTGGCCCTGGAAGACGATTCCGGAAAGTTGGCGGTTTTGGTTACAGTAGATTTGGTTGGTATCAGACAGGAACTTTCCAATAAAGTAAGAAACCGTTTATTGAGTGAATTTGGACTAACCAAGGATCAGGTCATCCTCAACAGTTCGCATACCCATACCGGCCCGGAGACGGATTATGCCAGG
>JBBQXZ010000212.1:0-8415 GCA_038209145.1 Cytophagales bacterium
ATGATAAAGGAAATACCCATCAACGTGACAAATACAATGAGTACTTTCTCAAAAAAAGAATATTGTCCCACCCACAACAGGGCATACATGGTCACTATCAGGAAAATCGCAATTCCCAAGACAGCCCAATAGCTTTCCGAAGGCAGGGAAGGAACAAAAAGTACCGCAACCTCATAAAGGGCACTGGCACTTAATCCCAAAATACCGGTGAGCGAATTCCACTGTGCGATTACGATCCCTACGACCACAATGATGGCGAGGGTTTTTCCTCCTTTTATTTTGGTTTTAAAGCTATATATGGAGGTCTGCCCGGTAACGATGGCATATCTCCCGTAAGCTTCCATCAAGACCCAGGCGAAAAGGCAGCTTAGAAACAAAACCCATAGCAGCTGCATACCAAATTGGCTCCCTGCCTTGGCCATGGAAGTCACACTTCCCGTCCCTACAGTATATCCAATACAAAATATACCAGGTCCCATGCTTAGCATCCATACCCATATTTTTTGAAAAAATGAATTCTTTTGTCCGTCCATGAAATGAAGTGCCCTTTGTATGAGGCGATCTAAGTTGATTTTTGGGTGTGGCAATCAATGATTGATGGCAGTATTTGGAGAAAAGTCCCCGTTGACACTACTAATCATAAACTTATAAAATAATGCTTTGCAAAAATAAATTTTTGTGTAATATTTAAGAAAATAATTCGGTCGCCCTAGCCCTCCCTTTTCTTAAACGGATTAAATACAGCATGTTCCCGTCTTATTGGCGAATCCATGTGTTTGGCTTTTCCGCAAATACAATTCATCCCTAAATACCTCATGCAAATGCTCCATTTCAATACCATATATAGAGGAACCGTCCAATTGGTTCTCACAGGAGCCTTCATTTTCTTGAATGCTGTCTCTTCCTCTCTTTCCGCACAGGAAATTGAGATCCTACTAAAAGGCGGCCATGTCATCGACCCAAAAAACGGCATCGATGCCGTCATGGATATCGGCATTGCCAACCGTAAAATCCACCAGGTTGCCGCAAATATTCCTGCCAATCAAGCCAAACAGGTGATTTATGTTACGGGTTTGTACGTAACGCCTGGATTAATAGACATGCACGTGCATGTATTCCATGGAACCGAAGACATGTCTTATATAGCTGATGGACATACGAGTTTACCTCCGGATGGTTTTACGTTCCGATCGGGAGTCACTACGGTGGTAGATGCGGGATCCTCCGGATGGCGAAATTTCAGGTTGTTCAAAAATCAGACCATAGACCGCTCCCAAACACGCATCCTGGCCTTTCTCAACATTGTCGGAACGGGCATGTATGGCCGTTTTGAAGAGCAAGATGTTTCGGATATGAACCCCACCATGACAGCGCATATGATCACACGACTGTTCCCGGAGGTGTTGGTGGGAATTAAATCTGCCCATTTTTGGGGAGGGTTTACCCAAGTGGATCTTGCCGTGGAAGCAGGCACCCTGGCCAATGTCCCCGTCATGGTGGATTTTGGTGAGCACCAGCCGCCAAACTCGATCGAAGACCTGTTTATGAAACACCTACGCCCCGGAGATATATTTACCCACACGTTTTCTTACGGCCCCGCAAACCGTGAAACAGTGGTGAATGAAGACCTACAGGTAAAACCCTTTATTTTCGAGGCACAGAAGCGGGGGATTATTTTCGATGTCGGCCATGGTGGTGGTGCTTTTTCGTTTAGGCAGGCCATTCCCTCGCTACAGCAGGGCTTTTTACCGGACGTCATCAGTTCTGACTTGCACAAGGACAGCATGAATGGTGCGTTTAAAGACATGGCAAACCTTCTCTCTAAATTCATGAATATGGGCATGTCGCTTTCCGATGTAATCCTTCGATCTACCTGGAAACCTGCCCAGGTTCTCTCCCGAGAGGATTTGGGACATTTGAGTGTGGGTACGGAGGCGGATATTGCCGTTTTTAGTCTTAGAGAAGGAAAATTTGGATTTCAGGATATCCGGCGCACAAAGATTGAAGGTACCCAAAAGCTGGAAGCTGAGCTGACCATCCGGGCAGGGAGGATCATGTGGGACCTGAACGGCATCAGCGCACCTCATTGGGAAACAGAGCTTGGCAAAAAATGAAAGACACGGCGAGACAATTCTGTATGCCGCATCGGTTTTTTTTATTCCTGTTTTTTGGGATAGGAATTGGAACAGTATCCTTGGCCCAGGTTCATGATATTATCCTTGTTAACGGACATCTTATAGATGCTAAAAACGGATTAAACGAACCCATGGACGTTGCCATTCTTGATGGAAAAATCTCCAAAATAGCCAAAAAAATTCTTCCCGAAGAGGGAAAGCGTGTTATTGATGTTCACGGATTGATCATAAGCCCCGGACTAATCGACCCACACACCCATGTCTATGTGGGAGAAAAGCCCAGAACCTTTTCCGGGGGAAGTTCCAGTGTGTCTCCAGACGATTTCACTTTTAGGTCTGGTGTCACCACCGTTGTGGATGCCGGTACTTCGGGATGGCGGAATTTTGAAGATTTCAAAGCTTCGGTTATCGATGTTTCCCAAACCAGGGTCTTGGCATTCCTTAATATTGCAGGAGGAGGAATGCGGGGTAACCCAGCGCAAGAAGACATCACGGATATGAACCCGGAAATCACTGCCCAACTGATTGCCAACTACCCGCAGTATTTGGTAGGCGTGAAAATAGGCCACTATGCCGGAAAGGATTGGGCACCTTTTGACCGTGCCTTGGAAGCCGCTAATTTGGCAAATGTACCCCTACTGGTAGAATGTCATTTGCCTGGGTATTCCTTGGCAGACCAGTTGGAACGAATGCGCCCTGGGGATATATTGAGCCATACCTATGAAAATATCCGAGATAGGGAACCCATTATCGACAGCCTTGGAAAACTCTTGCCGGAAGTCAAAGCTGCCAAAGATCGGGGAGTGCTTTTCGATGTGAGTCATGGAGGAGCCGGGTTTTGGTTTGACCAAGCTATCCCTGCCCTGCGGCAAGGTTTGACTCCCGATACGTTCGGAACGGACTTGCATCGGTTCAGCATGAACTCCGGCATGAAAAATTTTGCCAATGTTTTGTCTAAATTTATGGCGATGGGCATGAGTCTGGAGGCCGTTCTCACACAAGCCTCTTGGAAAACAGCGGAAGCGATCAAACAGGAAGATATTGGACACCTAAGTGTGGAGGCTGTAGCAGATATTGCTATCTTTAGGCTGCGTGATGGAGCATTCGGCTTTGTAGATTCAGCTGGACAACGAATAAATGGAAAACAACTCTTGGAAACCGAACTTACCATACGGGCTGGTAGAATCGTCTATGACCTGAACGGTCTGTCAGCATCACCATATCACAACAACTAACAAAATGGATAGAAGACATGTAATTAAGAATTTGGCCATGCTGCCCATCGGAGGCAGCTTCCTCTCAATTGGAAATGCCGCACAAAACAAAACGGTGGGTCCCATCACTTTGGATGAAGACATTTACGGATCCATAGGGGTAGACACCATAATCAATTGCCGGGGTACATTTACCATCATCGGAGGCTCCCGGGAGCGGCCCGAAGTACTGACCGCGATGAAAGCCGCCGCGGGAAATTTTATCCAATACGATGAAATGGCGCACGGTATCGGACAACGCCTTGCGGATATCACCAAGGCAGAATGGGGAATTATAACGGCGGGATGCGCCGCAGCGATGAAACATGCCACCGCCGCCTGTGTGAGCGGTGGTAATCCGGAGATCTTACTTCGCATCCCCGATCTTTCGGCTGTACAAAAAAATGAAGTCATCATACCCCGCTATTCCCGAAACGTCTATGATGCTTCTATTAGAAACATCGGCGTTAGCATCGTGGAAGTAAGTACGCCTGAGGAATTGGAAGCGGCTATTTCACCAAAAACGGCGATGATCTATATCACAACAGGTAGGCAGTCTGCCACGGGTCAGCCCTTATCTCTAGAGGTAATTGCCGGAATTGCCAAACCCAAGAACATTCCCGTTTTGGTAGATGCGGCAGCCGAAGATTTAAGCATTCCCAATGTTCATTTGGAAAAGGGTGCCACCATGGTGGCATATTCGGGCGGAAAGGCCATCTGTGGTCCCCAGTGTGCGGGCATTCTTTTGGGTCAAAAAGACATCCTTATGTCTGCCTGGCAGGCGAGCTCCCCCCACCATGGACCTGGAAGAGACAACAAGGTCGGAAAAGAAGAAATGATGGGCATGTTGGCTGCTGTGGAAGCCTGGGTAAGCAGGGATCATGCCCAGGAATGGAAAAATTGGGAAAACTGGCTCGATCAAATCACTGCCAAGGTAACGAAGATAAAGGGAGTGACAACCACTGTGCAGCTACCCACAGACCTAAACAACCGTGCTCCAACCTTGCAAGTCATGTGGGACCCGAAAGCCCTGCATATCACCGGACCTGAAATGGCAGAATACTTGGGAAGAAACAAACCCCGGATTGCAGTAGGGGGACAGGACAATGGTGAAAACAGCACGCTCATTACCATCACACCCAGTCAGATGCTTGCCGCGGAAGCTCCTATTGTTGCCGACCGCTTGGTGGAGGTACTTAGCCAAAAAAGACAACCTAAAAAACCAATGGCTGGTCCCTCTGGGAATCTAGCAGGACGGTGGTATGTGGATATTAAGTTTTCTAGCAGTGCGTCTAACCATAAGTGGTTTTTGGAACAGGATGAAAACTGGTTAATGGGAAGGCATGAAAGTGAATTTTCCAGTCAGGACATACTGGGAACCATCGAAGGCAATGAAGTTAAACTACACAGCACGTATCGCGAACCCGGTAAGCAGGTACAATATATGTTTGGGGGAAAACTTAACGGTGATACAATTACCGGAAACATTCATTTGGGTGAATATCAGATGGCTACTTTTACGGCAAAGCGCGTAACCTATAGTCCTGACAGAAAACCGATCCTTATCCCTGGCGGGCCACCATTGGCGACTTAATTTGGTAGCTAAATAAAGGTAATTTGGCAGACTGATCCCGGAATTGGGAGGATCAATCTGCCAATAACTTCCTTTGTGTGATAAACTTAACAATAATATCCAGCTTTGAACCCAATAATTTTATGTGTTCAACCACTAATCCAAATGTTATATCCATGAAAAAACTCCTTGTTATGGGAAGTTTGTCGCTGCTATTGATGGTCAATTGCACCGGCGAAAAAGTAGAGACTGTCGAAGCCCAAGTGACGACTTTCACCAATGATGGCATTGATGCCGAAAAACGCATCGAAGAACTGGGGATCAAATTGGTACTCCCCAATCCACCCACTGCCAATTACCTCAAAGCAAAGCGGGTGGGTAATTTGATATATATGGCGGGACATGGCCCTGACCGGCCTGACGGAACCCAGGTAATCGGACGTCTTGGTGAGGATTTGGAACTCGATGCAGGCTACGAAGCCGCCCGGTTTACAGGTATTTCCCTTCTTTCTTCCCTAAAGGCAGAAATCGGTGATTTGAACAAGGTGAAAAACATCATTCAAGCACAGGGAATGGTAAACGCACATCCTTCTTTCAAACAACACTCCCAAGTTATCAACGGATTCTCTGACCTGATGGTAGAGGTGTTTGGAGAAAAAGGGAAACATGCCCGGGCCGCAATTGGCATGAGTTCGCTTCCAAACAACATCGCCGTGGAGATCGATATGGTGGTAGAAGTGGAGGACTGATTACAAAGATCTGTTCCTTGGATATATATCTAACTATAAATATCCCACTAAAAAATGATATCATCTTTTAGTGGGATTTTTTTAAATCGGTTTTGGAAAAATAGATAGAGTAATGAGTTACCGATCTCCTTTTGGCGCTTGGCGAAGATGCGGATTTCGAAGTACTAAACTGACAGCCAGCACTGAACTTGATACGAAGAATAAAACTTAATTTAAGAACTGAACCCACTTCTTTGCCAAGAGCCTGTTACCACCAGTGCTTCATGTTGTCTAACCGAAAAGTGTCGTTTGGTCAACTTGATTTGCTTTTAAAATATATTGATTTGTCCTACCTTTTTTTACTGTTTGAACCTCTTCCATTTTCTGTAAAAGGGCTGTTAGTCTTTTTGCTGTCCAGTCCAGTCCTGACTTGTCAAGAATTTCCTTTGCTGAAAGTGGCCTTCCGTTAAACACTTTTAATATTTTGTCCTTCACGTTGACAATAGAGACCATTGGCTCTTGAACTAAAGATGTTATTGTCTCTTGTTTAGAATAAATTGTGTTTGTATTTTCAACTCCATTATAGTCAACGGCAATAGCACCTTTTTGAATTAATAGAATATTTGCGTTTTTTTCATTTGGTTCTGGTTTCCTTACAAAAATTTTTCTTCCTTTACTAAGACCGTCAATTACTCCAGACCACGTACCACCTTTTTCGCTTGATTCGGCAACAAAAATTTCGTCCACAAGTCCGTAAATGATAGGATTACGAGCCATTGCTAACCCAACCGACCACACAGCTTTTGGATGGAATGTGCTTAAAACTAAAACGTCACCATCTACAATTTGCTTATAATAAGTTTTGAAACCTGAATTGAATGTTGTAATACCTTGTGGAAGAACAATTATACTCTGTCCTTTATATTTTATTGCGGAATCCAATGCTTGTTTGTCAACACCTTTAGCAAAACCACTAACAACCACCTTGAAATCTTTACTTGCAAGTTTCGCTATATTATCTGTGAAATCTAACGATTTTCCTTCTGCTGCTCTTGAGCCTACAATTGCTATTGATTTTTCATGAAGTATTTGTTTATTACCTTTTACATACAATAGTGCAGGTGAATGCGTTGCCTTGAGATTTTGTTTTAAAGTTTTAGAATATTCAGGAGAAGTTATTGGTATAAGTTCATAACCTTGACTAAACAAGTTCTCTGCAAAAAAGGCATTGTTAGGAAGTTCAGATTTTGCTTTTTTTAAATCTGAAGTTTCCTTTGAGTCAAGTTGATATTTGCTACCCCAAACTGATTCAGGCAAGTTGAAAAAATCTTCTATTGATATTTTTTCATCATGAAAGAATTTTACGATTAGGCTATTAATCTTGCCGTAACCCCATTTCGGTAAATGGGCTAATGCTATCCAGTATGTTGCGTCGTTTTTCATTTTATACTAAGTCTCCTCCAACAGTTCTTGCTATGACAATTGGAGCAATTTTTATTGCCCCAAAGGTAGTAAATAAATTACCCAATTCTTTGATCGTTGCACCGCTATCAAATATGTCATCTACGAGCAGAATGCTCTTCCCAGCCAAAACACTAGGATTGTTAAATGAAAATGCACCACTAACATTGTCTGATTTCAAATAACCATTTTCAAATACTTTTTGTTCTTTTGTTTGCCTTATTTTTACGAGGTCATGTGTTATTGGGAACTTTAAAACTTGTGAAAGTTTAGTCGCAAAGTTCTTTACAAGGTCACCCGATGATGTTGGCGGAACGTAAGCAATAAAATCAAATTTTTCTTGTCCAAATTTTTTACGATAAGCCTTCAAACATAGTTTTAGCAAAAAGTCAGGAAAATCTTCTTTTGTTTCGTATTTACTGCGATGTAATGCAGCACCAACGTTTGAAACGCCATAATAGCTTGCTGCTACTCCATTCACAATATTAGAACCTCTGGCTTCAGCTTCAAGGTTTGGAAAATAATCTTCTCTAAATGATTGGAGTTTCTGTGTCCATTCGTCATTTGGTTTTACAGTGATTTTATTTAAACCAGTATTATCGCAATTTGTAAAAATATGAGAAGTTGAATCTCCTAAGAAATCGCATAAAAATTTCATTCTTGATTGAGAAGTCTCCACATATTGAATCATTTGCTCCAAGTCAGCTTTTTTAGTATTTCGTAATTCCTCAAATGACTTTGTATTTAATGCTGGTGCATTTGTTATGTATTCAAATTTTTTGCTTTTCCCGATCATCACTTCTCTAATAATACCTTGTTCAACTAAGTCAGATTTGATTACTCTTATTTGTGTCTGTTTCAGATTAGTTTTTCTCATTAATTCTCTTTCACCTAAAAGCTCATTTCTTATTGCATTTATTACTTTTTCATATTTTGAAATAGATGGTCTTCCTCCTTCAATAAAAGCTTCAGGAAACTTTTTATCCTCAGGATTATAAAACAAAATTATATTAGCAAGTTTGCCATCTCTTCCTGCTCTTCCAATTTCTTGATAGTAATGTATTGGGCTTTGAGGGATTTGGGTATGAATAATAAATCGAATATCAGGTTTATCTATTCCCATACCCAAAGCATTTGTTGAAATTACACACTTCCATTTGTTGCTCATTAAACCATTTTCAATTTCAATTCTCGAATCAGTATCTAATCCTGCATTATAACCAATTGTTGAAAGTTTTAAATGTTCAAACCATTTAGAATATATT
>JBBQXZ010000213.1:0-8393 GCA_038209145.1 Cytophagales bacterium
GTCCACTATGGCCTCCTTTATTAAGGAAGGATCTTTTGCCACCAAAATAGGCCAATCCAGGCTATCCTCAGGTATTCGCCCGTGAGAACCTTTCACCAGGCTTGCATCGAGCGGTATCACATCCATCATGTACCTGAAGCCAAGTTTCTTTTGAATCAGTTTCCATCCAATAGTTGCTTTCAGGAACTTGATATCAGGATTGGCAAACATTTCTACTGGGTCATACCCCGGCTTTCGGTGTATATCCACGGTACGGGCATAATCCGGAGCCTTCGCATCGTCCAACCAGTAATAATAGGTAAACCAGGAATCCTTATCCGCAACCGCTATCAATTCTCCCGCTCTTTCATGATTGATGTGAAAGGCGTCCTTCCCCGGACCATCCAGCACCTTTTCTACACCGGGAAGCTTTTCCAGTAGCGCCTTAACCTTGGGGATATCTCCTTCATCAGCCACATACACATGCGCCAGTTGATGGTCCGAAACGGCAAAAGCCCTACAAGTCCCCGCATCCAACGTTTCTAGACTGAGTTCATTTTTCACCTCGATAAAGCCCTCTTTACGAAGCATCCGGTTGATATGGATGGGTTGATTTACGGAAGTAATCCCGTATTCAGAAAGTAACAGTACCTCCGCCCCTTTGCCTTCGTAATAGGTGATCAACTCCCTGCAAACCTTGTCTACCTCTGCCAGATCCTTGCCAATTTTATCAAAATTCAGCCCATGCTTTTGCAGCCCATAATCCAGGTGGGGCAGATAGATCAAAGTGAGAGTGGGATCATACCATTCGTCCACCTTCATCGATGCATCTGCGATCCAGCGGGTAGAAGCGATATTGGCATTGGGACCCCAAAAAGAAAACAGGGGAAATTGACCCAATTCCTGCTGCAACCTGTCCCGAAGGTCCATGGGTTGGGAGTGAATATCGGGAAGTTTTCTGCCGTCAGCAGGATAAAGCGGTCTGGGAGTAACGGCGTAATCGACTGTGGAATACATGTTGTACCACCAAAACATGTTGGCACAGGTAAATGTGCTGTCTTTGGCCTTTAGGTCCTCCCAGACCTTTGCTCCCTGCACGAGTTTATTGGACTGTCTCCAGAATTTGACCTCGCATTCATCCCTGAAATACCAGCCGTTTCCCACGATCCCGTTTTCTTCGGGCCACTTGCCGGTCAGGTAAACTGACTGGGAGGAACAGGTGACAGCAGGCAAAACCGGCTTAATGGCCGCTTTAGTTCCTTTGCTGATCCAATCGCTTAAAAAGGGCGTGTGTGTACCCAACAGGCGGGCAGACAACGCCACTACATCCAAAACAACGGTTTTTTTCATGAGTTACATATTTTCGATCGTCCACTGAATTTCCCTGGAAATGGATTCTCCCAAGGTAAGGTGGATATCTTCAGGCAGCACCTCCCAGGTATAGGTTTCAATTTCCAGGTGGGGGGTGACGGATTTTTTTCCAATTAATTTTAAAACAGTCAGAATATCTTCCTGCGTAGAGGAAAGCTGCCCGTAGGTATCCAAAAATATGGGTACGTGGAAATGAATCCTCCATTCGTTTTGATCCGTTTCTGCCAGGGAAACCAAAGCATCGGGCAAATCGCGGTAGGAAGATAGTTTTCCTGCCGGATTTCTGCCCACTACCTGATGCAAGTAGGTGGACTCCACAAAAGGATACAACATTTTTTCAACCTCCATCTTTTCTTTCGGTGTAGGAGGGATGGGAACTTTCAAGGCTGCGCTGATTTGTATTTTGCCGATTTTGATGCCTTCTTTTTCAAAGGCTTCAAAAACCTGCTGATGGTTTTCGTAAACGACGGCAAAGTGACAGACGTCATAACATATTCTGATATGGTCTTTCAGGGCATCGGCGGCATCGGTTTCTGTTAGGTCAAACCGATCCATAAATTGTGGAATTCCGACGGGTAAAAGCCAATTGCTGTAAAAATCCAAGGTTTCCTGGCAGTTTTCCAACATACCGTCAGGCTCGGGTTCAATGTCTAGGTGCAGCGTTTTTCCTTGGGTCTGTTTGATTTCATATAGTCGAAGTGCTACCTCCACGATATGAGCCGTACTTTTCTTCATGGCATTTTCCTGATCCTTTGGGCGCAGGTGCCAATGCCGGTAAGAAAGTGGGGAGGTGGATATACCACCATCCATGCCTTCCTTGAGCAGAAAAGCCAGTATATCAAACAAGCGAAGGGTGTACGCTTTTCTGTCCTCCGTGGTCCAGTCGGGAGAATGTACGTCATCCTTGACTACTTCCCGGTGAAAACTTCCATACGGAAAACCGTTAAAAGTAAAAATATAACAGTTTTGGTCGTCCAACCACTTTTTAAATTCCGTCAATTTATCCTTATCCTGAAGTACTAAGGACGCCTCATTGGAGAGCCTCAGGCCAATGGCAAAGGCGGCTGTTGTGTTCAGGTTTTCTTTTATTTCCGGGATATACTTTTCCAAGTTTTCAAAAGTCGCCTTCCAGCTTTCTCCCGGATGAATATTAGAACAATAGGTTAAATGGTGGTTATTGATCTCCATTGTAATTTAAGATAAATAAGCTTTATCAGATAGTTTTCAAGATGACTTTAGGCCCGTTGACGCTCCAGTTGGAATTCTTTTAATTTTTCTACGGCTTTTATAATTAATTCAGCATCCATCTCATGTACTTCTACTCCCTTGCCGATCCGCTCCAGCAGCATGATGGTCAACCTGCCTCCAAGGTGCTCCCGGAATTCTTCCAACCCCTTTAGAAGCATTTCGCCGGATAATTCTGGCACATAAAGTTCGAAGCCCAAGGCGTTGACAACGCCCACGATTTGATTCAGTTCATTCATGCTAATCATTCCCTTGAGGTAGGAATAGGTGGAATCCAACACAATTCCCATGGCGACTGCTTCTCCATGCCTCACGGTATATCCGGTCAGGTGCTCGAGCTTATGCGCCGCCCAGTGGCCAAAATCCAACGGACGGGATGATCCGGTTTCGAAGGGATCTTTTCCTCCGATATGCGCCATGTGCATCTCGGCACATTTCACGATCAAGGTTTCCATGGGGCCTTGCTCCCTGTTGGCCAACGCGGTGGCATGGGATTCAATCCAATGGAAAAAGTTAGCGTCTTTGATCAGGGCAACTTTGATCGCCTCTGAAATGCCCGAACGCCAGTCCCGGTCATCCAGCGTCTTTAGAAATGCAAAATCATTGATGACCGCATAGGGAGGAGCAAATGTCCCCAAGTAGTTTTTTTTGCCATAGGCGTTGATGCCATTTTTGACACCGACTCCGGAGTCATTTTGCGAAAGCACGGTGGTAGGAATCCGGATATGCCGAATGCCTCGGTGGGCGATCGCGGCGGCAAAGCCCACCATATCCAGGACTGCGCCACCGCCAATGCCGATGATATAGGAGTGTCGATCAATACCGAATTCGCTGGTAGCCTCCAAGATGCGCTGAAAGGATTTCTGATCGTTTTTACTTTGCTCACCGCCTGGAACGATAAGCGGAGCTGCGGGTAAGGCAAAAACGTCCGGAAAGGCTAAGGAGTAGGCTGTAATTTGGTTTACCAGTTCCGGATGGGCATCGCTTACACCCTGGTCAATGACCACATACACCTTGGGGACCTTGTCTCCCCTAACGGTATCCGCAAGCAGGGTGTTTTCCCTGTCAAATATATTTTCATCAAAATAGACAGGATACCTGTAAGGTACACTGAATGACTGATTAAGCACGGTATGATTCCCTTTTTTCATAGGTTTTGGCTTCCGGTGTCCGGAATGCAATAGGTGTATTATATTTTGTTGACGGTTTTCTGATTGTCGGCCAATCGGGTTTTTAGCCCCAATGTTCATTCAAATTTCCAAAATTGAAGTCTGCCCAGTTGTCTCAAATAAAATTGTCAGCCACCAATTCACCAAACCGAGGTTGGTGGGAATTTATCTTATTTGGTGTTGAAGATTATCCTTGAGATAGATTTTTCGTCCGATAGTGACAAAAGGTTATTACCTCTTTCATGGGCGAAACCTTTTATAACAAATTCCTTAAATTCCTGCTTAGATTTCTCAAACTGTTGAGCGATGCTATCGTCCTCATACTTCTCCTTTGCTAAGGACAAACTTTCCATTAAAAGAATTTCAATTTTGCTTTCCATTATTAAATGAATTTATGGGGTTGGACAAAATAGGAAAACCTCTAGAAGTCACTTAGTCAGACACAATATCAAAGTATTCCTAATCGCCTTACGCCTGTCTTGAATCTTGCCTTGTTCATCGATCTCTCGTCGTAATTCTTTTTTGCCCCAATATTAATGGGACGAACATGAGATTTCCATTTATTATTATTGCTTAGGTTATCCGCAATTTCTTTGTCTCTTTCAATCTTCTCATCCTCAGCCACATTCTGTCCTTCTTAAGTTGGATCTGTCCGATTTGTTGTCTAATTTTTAATGTTTATATTTTTTTAATTACCTCTAACTTTCAATTAACTCGCAAAGGGTAGATTAGGTTACGGCAAATTTTTTGGCGAACCAGATCGAAAGGGGAAGCAGGGGAAGAACAGCCAAACCAATCCAAATTCCCGCAAATGCGGCTGCCAGCGTGGCGTTCATCACAATCAACGCAATGACGCCGGCTTTTACTGCCTTTCCTATCAAAGCTGGTTGCTGTTGCTGCATGGCTTTCCAAAGCGGCGGCAAAATCAGGTAGCCAAACAAAATTATCAAAGGAATCACCTGCCAGGCCACCAGTCCGTTTTCATTGAATGATATGGCCAAAATGGAAATCAGTATAAGCACATACAAACCAAATCCAGCTTGTAACGCTTTCTTGTTCTGACCATGTACTTCGCCCCTACTGACCATCGTAATGGCTGAGATGTAAGCCAATGGAATAAGCGCAATATACCCGTAATCGCCTATTGACTCCGGGATGACGCTCATGCCCAGCAGCAAGTTACCACTTCGGCAAATACCCATATTGATGGGTCCGATTATCTTTTGATGTTTTCCCCATGCATCATAGATGACAGCAAATACGGCCACAAATACGGCCAATTCCCCACTCCAAAGGGAGACTTTAAACGCGGCAATAACGCCCAACAAGAGTAAGGACAAGGCCAACAGAATAGCACTGCCCATCGATGCCTGCCCACTGGGTATGGGCCTTTCTGGCCTTTCCACTTTGTCCAATTCCGCATCAAAGACATCATTGAAAGCGACTCCTCCCCCATACAAGCCCACCGTAGCGAGGGTTAACCATAGAAATGGGGCCAAATATTCTTCCGTCTGGCCCGCCAACAGTAAAGCTGCTGCACCTGCTATGGCAAATCCAGCCCAAATATCTGAAATGGCGGTGATGATGTTTGCAGGCCGGGTAAGCCTCAGGTGTGCCAGCAGTCTTTGCATATAGGTGTTAATGCTTCACCGATTCGGAAGTGCTGCTTTCTACTACTGGGTTCTGACCCCGCAATACCGAGTTTCCTTCCAGCAACTCTGTTTGGTTGATGGCTTCCCGCTCTAGCCAGTGTTCCTCTTTGATCTGCCCACTTTTGCCGTAGATGCTAAGGGCATTTTGGTAGCAGGTGAGGTGAATATCATTTTCGGAAATGCCTCTTTGGCGCATTATGTTGGCTGTCTTCGGTACAGAAAGCGGGTCACTTACCCCCCAATCGGCAGAACTATCGACGATGATGCGCTCCGGTCCGTATTGCTGAACAACGACCGCCATGCGTTCGCTGTCCATTTTGGAATGGGGGTAAATCGTAAAACCAGCCCAAAATCCCCTGTCCAACACATCCTTCACCGTTTCTTCATTGTTATGATCGATGACCACCATACTGGGGTCCAATCCATGCTCCAGGCACACGTCCATACTTCTGAGCGTACCCTTCCGCTTATCCCGGTGGGGGGTATGGATCATCACCGGCAGATTTATTTCTTTGGCCAACTCAAGTTGGAGCCGGAAGAACCGGTCTTCTGCTTCCGTCTGATCGTCATAGCCGATTTCGCCGATGGCCACTACGCCTTCTTTGCCCGCATACAGGGGGAGCAATTCCATTACTTCTTCTGCCAACGCTACATTATTGGCTTCTTTGCTGTTCAGTCCAATGGTACAGTAGTGGACGATTCCAAACTGCTTGGCGCGGAAGCGCTCCCATACCACAATACTGCTGAAATAATCCTGAAAACTGCCAACCGTCGTACGGGGTTGGCCAAGCCAGAATGCGGGTTCTATGACGGCGACAATGCCTGCCGCTTTCATGGCTACATAATCATCCGTGGTCCGGGAGATCATGTGTATGTGTGGATCTATATATTTCATGGGTTTTCTATTTTTGGTGACTTAGTTATTTTCTGTGTCAATACAAAAGCAACCAAGATCAGCGGGTTACTGGTTCATTTCACTGGCATATATCTTCTGGCTGGGAGATTATTGAAAAGGAACGTATTGCTTTCCTATCGTTTCCCAGGTGATCTTCCCGGCATCGATTTTCTCTTTTATATCCGGGTGGCCGTTGACCAATTCCATTACTCCTATGTACTTGCTTGCGAGGCAGGCCAACATGCCCGCTTGCATTTCAAGTTCGTTGCCGTTCTGGAACAGTTTTTTGATCAGGTGGATATTCGATTCGTCAATGTACGGAGACACAAACCGCCACAATTCCGGCATGACACTCCGGTGGGCGGACCAACGCTCCCGAACGGCATCCAGCAGGGTATCGGCAAGTCCCCGGTTATTCCGTGCATCGATACCGATGAGCTGATACATGGGCCGCTGAAGAAAGATGGCTTTTAGGACCAGTTGGTTCCAGGCCATTTCGTTGAGGTGTTCTGAGGGAAAGGGATTGTTTAAGGCGACTGCATCAAAGATGGTGCTCATGTTTGACCGTAAGCCCTCGGAGGCCCGACTGGCAAGCAGCTCCTGATGGGGAAGGATGCACAAGGCGGCATATAAGGCTTCCTGTTCGTAGATATCCCCCGTCTCAAAAAGCCGGCTGAGTTGTGCTCTCCAGCTTTCGGCATTCGCCGCTGACACATGCAAGGCCAAATAGGCCCTAGCTGATGTCAGAAGATTCCACGTCTCGGGTCTCCAATTCTTCCTCAGGCCTCTCCCTTCAGTTATTTCGCTTTGACTTAGGGACAATTTCTCCTTTGGGAAGAATCGGGAAGCCTGGCTAAAGGCAAGAAACAACTTAGTCCGCTTTTCATCCCCGGCAATCTTTGTTGCTTGCCCTTGAAGCCACTCAACAGCGGCCGTGTCGGCCCTTTTTTGAATCACGGCAAGCAAATACGCAGTTATCCGGGAATAATCAAACACTGGGTTCATCTTTTTTGGGGTACACGTGACAATTACGTAAAGTTAGCATTATTTTGACTTTGGTGGGCCAAAAGGAAATGGTTTTTGACGAATGGGCAAGGCAAGACGGGATAGGCGGTGGAATGAGATAATACAGTAGGGGACATTCGTGCTTAAGGCCTGGATGTGCCAATGTAATTTTCCGTGTGCGAAAAAGAAGCCTAAGGCAACAGTTTGTTTCATGTCCGATTGCATTATTGTACACCTTGATTCCCAATCAAACACGCTCTCTTCCCCAAAGCCTGATGGGCTTCAACAACAATAACCCCGGGTGCAAACCGGAAACCCGGGGATTGCGAAAACACAGATCCCACAACCCCGAAGTGGGTTGAACAAAGTCCCGGGAACTAGGTACGCAATCCGGGAATAAGACCACCCCTATCTATATCAGATCGAGAAAATGGAGCAAGGGCAAGGATGTTTTTTCTTACAACGTATGCATGTCAGGTTCAACCCCCTCCGGGGTTGGGTGTTATTGGTAGTCCGAAAGCCGTGGGTTGCACCCACGGTTACTGTTGTTCAGGCCATACAGGCCTGGGTTGCGCAAGCAAAATTATCCTTGGCCGACAAGGAAATCTGAGGTAATAATTTCAATTCCAGTCCAATTTTATTATTGGATATGTCGACTTCGAATCAAAATCTTCCTCGCCCCCGAAGCCTGTAGGGCTTCAACAACAATAACCACGGGTGCAACCCGTGGATTGCGAAAACACAGATCCCACAACCCCGAAGTGGGTTGAACAAAGTCCCGGGAACCTAGTGTCCAATCCGGCAATAAGACAACGTCTAGCTATATCAGATTGAGGAACTGGTAGAAATACCAGCATGTTTTTCTTACAGTGTATGCATGTCAGGTTCAACCCCGGACGGGGTTGGATGTTATTGGTAGTCCCAAAGCCGTGGGCTGCCACCCACGGTTACTGTTGTTCAGGCCCTTCAGGCCTGCGTTGCGCAAGCAAAATTATCCTTGGCCGAGGAGAAAATCTGAGGTAATAATTTCCATTCCAGTCCAATTTATTATTGGATATGTCGACTTCGAATCAAAAT
>JBBQXZ010000214.1:0-8387 GCA_038209145.1 Cytophagales bacterium
TTGATTATTCCTCTGACATCCATGTGACCGCTTTCCTTGGTTCGCAAGGTGTCTTTTACAATTTTAGAGAAGGTTCACTCACCCTATTTGACAGCAGCGGATCTATTTTGCGGCAGGAGTACCTCCCATCAGATGGTCCCAATTCACTAGGGTATATTTCTGGCATGAAAATGAAGCAGGAAGGAAAAATTTTACTTCAAACGCTCCATGGTGAAATTGCGCTGATGAACGATAGCCTTGAGTTGATAGAAAAATTTATTTTTCCATTTGCCTCGGTTACGCCCAACTTGAGAAGTAATATCAAAAGCCTGGATATGGTTGGTGATGACATATATATATATTATCCGGGAAGAAATGGACAAAACCCTTTGGACAAAGGATATTTTAAGAAAAGTCAGTTGCTCGAAAAGATATCCCTGGCCACTGGTGAATTGACGTCAGTGTTGAAATTATCTCCCGAAAGTAAATTTAACCAAGACCTATACTTCGAAGATCCCTATTTACATATTTCCATTTGGGAGGATCGCCTTTATTTAGCTTTTGACAGCGAACCGTTGATCTATGAATATAACTTACTTGACACAGATGCCGTTCCTACGTCGATACCATTAAAACCCAACAAATTTATTGAAGTATCCGGGCAACCCATTCCCCTGGGAAACCTTGATGGCGTGTATCCTGGCCTAGTCGAAGGTATATTTCCATTTGAGTCTGGTTTTGCGGTAGCTTATGTAGAAGGCTTGGAGAAAGAAACCGTGGAAAAACTCACCAACTTCAACCCCAAATACATCAAGTCCCTGCAAAATAACTTATTGAAAATCTATCACCATGAGACCGGTTGGTCAAATGAAATCACCCTGCCCGGGAAGGTCGCCGCTATTTTGGGGTTTGAAAGCCCGACGGCTGATGTTTATGCTTTGCGGAATGAGGAGTTATTTGGTAACAACAACGGTAAAATCACGATATATAGGTTTAAGCTTGATGAGATAGACTAAAATTGACGCCAAGGCGACGCGGATCGGGAAGAGGGGTTTGTGGGAAAGAAAGGTTAAAAACATGATACCCAAGTAATTGATTTCATTCTGAGACCATATAAGGCATATAAGTTGATGTAAGAGGCCAAAATTCAACATACACTAATATAAATTATTGGTGGGGAATATTTTTTAGGTTGAGGATAATACAACAACAAATAAATCGGCACTATCGGCAAAATCAGTGTTCTATCCGTGTGAGTGAATTCTCATCTTGCAATGCGAAACCCCAGCGGGATGACCAATTTAATTGTCTCTGGGGTTTCAACGCCGGGGAAAAAAAGACAAGCTGTTTTTCATGTTTTGGCCGCCACCATTTCACCAAAATTATTCCATTCTCGCCAAAACCCGTCAACGGTTGGCATGGCATCTCTTTATCGAACCCCATTTCCCATCCTTCTCTCTCTTCCGTTACCACCACCTTCTACGGGATTTGCGACTTTTAGGAAATGGAGATCGATTCCCGACATTCAAGAGAAATCGTATAGAGACGGCATTAAAAGTCCCCCCATGTGGGGGGATTTTGGGGGGCAAGACCGGAGTAAAAAACGCATCATCCATTTTATCTAGGTTCTATTTTTATTTACCAAGTAGCAATAAACCAAATCCTAAATCAACCTTAATAAATCCAAAAATCCGTTTTATCCGTATAATCTGCGTTCTATTAGGACAATCAAAGATTAAGAGAACTGGGTTTATCAGAATAGGGTAAGTTTAGCTACAAGATGTTCTTCCTTTACCCAACACAAAATAGGGGAATATATGAATTTATTCATTGATAAGTACGTATATTCGTACGCACAAAAAAACAAGGCGATGATAGCGGCAAATTATTCAGAATTTAGAACGGATCTTAAGAAGTACTTGGATAGCGTTGAGGATGACAACGAAACATTAATAATTAAAAGGAAAACTGGTAAGGGAGCAGTATTGATTTCGTTGGATGAATACAATTCCCTTATGGAAACAATGCACTTATTAAGCTCCAAAAAGAATGCTGATAGACTTTATGAATCCTTGCAACAATTAAGATCCGGCAAGACAGTCACACCTAAACTGGAAGAGTAATGGTTCTAACATTTACAGAGAATGCCTGGGACGACTATATATATTGGCAAAGAGTGGATATAAAAATGGTTCGGAAAATAAACGAACTCATCAAATCTATTAAACGAACACCTTTTGAAGGTATAAGCAAACCAGAACCATTAAAATTTGATTTAGCAGGATTTTGGTCCAGAAGAATTGACCTGGAACATCGATTAATATATCAGGTGATTGACAGCGAATTTAGAATAATTGCCTGTCGATACCATTACGAACAATAAATAAATGCCTAATCATCGTTCAAAAATCATAAGAACAGCGTGAAATAATAAAAAATCCCCTCCAATCATCCACCTAAATATTGGCAAATGATCAAAGGGGATATTTAAAAACTTCCTACCTTAAATTCGGATTATTCAACGTTTCCGTAAGCGGCAACGGAAAGAAATAATCCTCCTTGGTAATCGTGCCGATGGGGTCTAGATCCCATTCATGTTTGTTTTGGTTGGCTTCTTCCACCATTTCCAACCTTACCAAATCAAACCAGCGGGTTCTTTCGGCAGCAAATTCCCAAGAACGCTCATTGATGACAGCTTCGATAAATGCGTCAGCCGACAAATTAGCCAAAGCAGGCAACCCTGCCCTAGACCTGATGCTGTTTATAGCCGCATAGGCATCCGCGGGTGGAGTGCCCTGTGCCCTAGCACTGGCTTCCGCATAGATGGTCAACACGTGGGCATACCGCAACATCACCAAGGGTAACGAGGAAAACCACCTTTTTTGATCATTGGCCTGATAATATTTGTTGTAATACGGATGCCTCGTCTGAATTTGCTGCCAAGACAGGACCCTGCCATCCGACAAGTTAAATTCCGTTCTGAAGGTCATATCCTTCCGTGGCCCTTCCGGGAAATTGTTGAAGTAATTTATTTCCGCAAAGAAATCATCCCAGCCGGATTCCTCTCCTGGCATGGAGGCGAACCCATAATGCGCATTCATGGTCTGTCCAACTCCATCAAACGCATACAAGGCAAAAACCTCTTCCGGAAGATTCATAGCAGTTGGATTATTTGCCCAAAGTTCCTGGTAGCTATCCATCAACTTAAACCCGAAAGCTCCGGCATTGTCGATTACTTCCTTTGCCTTGGCCGCAGAAAGTGCGTATTTGGACGCATCATTGATCGGCCAGCCGCCCATGGTAAGATAGACATCAGCCAAGAATGCAGAAGCTGATCCTTTATTGGGCCTGCCTGGATTCCGTTTGGTGTTTGGTAACCGCATTTCAGCCTGCTCGAAATCACTGATGATCAACGCGTAGATTTCAGCCCCTTGATTACTGCTTACGGTTAACAAATCCTCCGAAAACGTCGGCGTGGTAATTAAGGGAATGCTTCCATACAAACGAACCAGCCAGTAATACGAAAATGCGCGCAAGAAATGTGCTTCTCCGACAATCTGATTGATCATCGCCTCTGAACCTACGGTGTTTTGATAATTTTCAATGATATTGTTCGCTCCCTGAATCGCTTTGTAGCATCCGGTAAACATCTGACCCGTTCGGGAATTACCCGGTGAAACGGCGAATTGGTCAAATTCGCGAAATTCCTGCTTGTTACTTGCCGGATGGGTCGTGATATCGTCACCTCCCATGGTTCCTCCCATGGCTGTGGCATGGAAAAAACCCATGCTCCAGGTCCAGCCCAACCCTTTGTAAGCCCCTGTTAGCGCTGCATCAAGCCCTTCCACAGAACTTAGCGCTCCTGCGCCTACCAACTGACCCTGTAGATCTTCCTCCAGGAAACCGCTACAACCTCCACCCAACAGGAGAGCGGAGGATATACTCAGTGATACTATAATTGATCGTATATTTTTCATGTCTTTGTTTTTAGAATGTTAAATTGAATCCGGTAGAGATTATCCTTGAATTGGGATAGGCTCCGTAATCGATTCCCAACGCAGTATCTGCCCCAGCGACTGAACTTGATTCCGGATCAATGCCCGTGTAATTGGTAAAGGTCAACAGGTTGATACCGCTTACAAATACCCGGATGTTGGCCACGTTTCTTAACAACGTTTTCGGAACATCGTAACTAAAGCTTACATTTTTTAATCTCAGAAAATCACCACTCTCCAAAAACCGGGTAGATTGGGTGAAGTTCAAATTCGTAAGACTAAATGCCGGAATGTCTGAGGTCTCATTAACTCCCGGAATATATCGGTCTTGAATCTCGGTAAGCACGGGCTGCCTGGCATCAGCACTGCCTGAAATGGCAGCCGCGCGGGTATAATGTAATTTGTCAAATCCGAAAACCCCCTGGAAGAACACATTTAGGGTAAAGGCTCTGTATTGAAAGGTATTGTTCCAACCAAGGGTGGTAATAGGAATCCCCGTACCGATGACCTGAAAGTCGTTGGAGGTGATAGCTCCGTCACTATTCAGGCCCTCATACCTGGAGTCACCCGGCTTGGCACCAAAGGCTTGTGCTTGGCTTTCTTCGCCGGGCTTCCAGGTTCCCATGTAATTTAATCCCCAATACGATCCGAGTGGATTTCCCGGCTTCACCACGTATTCAGATTGGGTAGACATGCCTGCTCCAACGTTGGTATTGGTGAAAATGCGCTCAGCAATGCCGCCCAGACTCTGCACCTCATTTCTAACGTCAGAGATATTGAAGGAACTGGTCCAGTTGAGGTCCCGGTTTCTCAGCATGTTGGCCGTAAGGGTTAGCTCCCAGCCACGGTTTTGTACCATGCCCAAATTTCTGGTGATAAATCCCGAGCCCACGTATCCGGGGAGTTGCTGGTTGATCAACAGGTCGCGGGTATTTTTGACAAAAACGTCTCCTTCCAGGTAAATCGCTCCATCCAAAAATTCCATTTCTACCCCTATGTTGCTTTGCTCGGTGGTCTCCCACCTCAGGTTGGGATTTCCGGGATTACCCAACATAATGCCGCTGGCTACACCTGTCCCAGTGAAAGACACCAACGGATCAGTTCGATAGGTCGATTGCGTGGCATAGGGATTTATTGCCTGACTCCCGGTAATGCCCCAGCTTCCCCTAAGCTTGAATAGGCTTAACGTGGTTTGGTTTTTCATGAAATCCTCATCGGAAATGTTCCATCCTGCCGCAACTGAGGGGAAAACACTCCAGCGATTTGCCTCCTGAAATTTGGACGAGCCGTCCCTCCTTAATGACACCGTCAACAGGTATTTGTCCCGAAAGGAATAATTTACCCTGCCCAAAAATGACATCAAGGTCCAATTTTGATACGCTGAGTTGAGGTTAAAGGATCCCGCCAACCCCATATTGTAGAAGCTAAGTGAGGGATCTTTTAATTGATTGGCCGTAGCGGAAAAACTGTTATTGGTAAATTCCTGTGTTTCAAACACGCCGACCATATCCAAAAAGTGGCCGTCGCCTATTGCTTTTTTGTAGGACAGGGCAGCCGTACTTTGCAGCGTTATTTGTTCGCTGGATGACCGGGTTGCCCTCGGATTCCTATTGGTGACAAATATACCGTAGAAGTATTTGTTCTGTTGGTTGAAATAGTTGATGGCATACTGAACATCAAGGGACAAGCCTTCGGTTATTTCATAGGTCATTCCCGCAAGAACATTTCCCGTGGTACGCTCCTCAATCAGTTCCCTGTCATAGAGTAAAGCTACTGGATTCTCCTTAACAGAGCCTACCGGATCATTCATGGTATATTCACCCGCGGCATTGAAAATAGGTGTGGTGGGTGCCCAAGCCAGGGCTTGGACCAATGGACTAGCCGTTCCGAAACCTATCGTTGAGGTGTTTTTATTGTTTCCTCTAGAACCAAACGTATTGACCCGAAACGAAAGTTTTTCGTTTATTTGGGTAAAAATATTAGCCCGCAACACTTGCCGCTTAAATCCGGAGTTTTCAATAACCCCATCCTGATCCAGGATATTTCCGGATAGCATAAATGTCGTTTTATCTCCCCCACCTGATACGCTTATCTGGTGTTCCTGACCTCCGGCACGTCGGAATATTTCCTCCTGCCAATTGGTCCCGCCGTTCTGCCGGAATCCCTGGATCTGTTGATCATTGAATAGCGGCAAAAGTCCCGTAGCTTGACTTCTCTGATTAGCCACCTCCGCAAACTGGGCGGCATCCATGGTGTTGTATCGCTTCAAGACTTCCGATGAAGTGAATTGGTTGTTGTAACTTACCTTGATGTCTCCTGCCTTTCCCCGCTTGGTGGTGATGATGATGACGCCGTTAGCACCTCGACTTCCGTAAATGGCTGTGGAAGATGCATCTTTGAGCACTTGTAAACTTTCAATGTCATTGGGATTGACCGTGGAAAAATCGGCTCCTACATACCCATCGATCACATAAAGGGGATCATTGCTTCCGGTGATGGAGTTGGCACCCCGGATTCTGATGCGTACTTCACCTCCTGGGGCACCACCGCTGTTGGTAACCTGGACACCGGCGGCCCTTCCCTGCAACACCTGATCCAAACGGGTGACGGGCTGGTTTTCGAAATCTTTGATACTGATCGATGATATCGAACCTGTCAACTTACTCTTTGCCTGCGACCCATATCCGACAACCACCACCTCTTCAAGCGAAGAAGCATCCATGGCCAACCGGATATTTAATACGGTTTGGGACCCCACCACAATTCGTTGGCTTTCATAGCCTATATAGGAAAAAACCAGGGTGGCTCCCTCATTGACATTTAGTGAAAATCTACCGTCAATATCGGTCACTGTGCCTGAAGTGGATCCCTGAATTGAAATGGTTGCACCGGGTAACGGTGCGCCCGAATCATCTGATACAGTGCCAGTAATTTCTGCAAATTCAGCTACAACAACCAGATTGGATGAATTCCTGGTAGATTTTTTGACATAAATCGTATAATCAACCTGCCTAAAATTCAAGTTGGACTGCGATCCAATTTCCTGCAATAGGTTGTACAGGTTGTTCCCGTCACTGCTGATACTTATAACCGGCAAACCGTTAAGTTCCCTGGTAGCAAACACAAAGTTAAAGCCCGTTCTGGCTTCAATTTGGCTGAAGGCGTTTTCTAGTGGAACCTCTTTCAGTGAAAGATTAACACTGACTTCCTCCATGTTCTTGGTTTGGGCAATACCGTCTTTGGCTACCAATAGGCTCATGGAGATGGATTGGACCATAAAGACAATAGCGAATAGTTTCGTCATGTGGATTACATGCTTTAGTAAGTTATTTTTCATAATTTTGAAGGGTTTATTTGGACGTTTCCTTAATAGTTTGAATAAACACGACCTGGATAAGATGGCAGTCTACAAGCCAGGTTTCAATTCCTGCCGCAGGTAGCTTTTACCTGCGGCTTTTTTTTTCATAGGCAGTTAATTTTTAAAGGTTAGCATTACGTTATCTTTATTGATTTCAAAGTCAAACCTTCCGGTATAACTCATACCCCGGAGTACATTTTCGAGGGTCAGGTCCTGAAATTTACCTGAAATCTTTAGGTTGCTGGATGGCTTCTCCGGATAGGAAATATGGACACCATACCAGTTTTCAAGGACCCGGATTACTTCCAGCATGGGGGTTTTTTCAAACCGAATGGTTTTTTGCGTCCAGGCAAGTACAAGCTCCGGGTCAAATGGCAATGAATAGCCTTCTTTCCCGTCCTTTCCCGTATAATATGCGGAACCAGGAAATAAAGTAGTTGTCCCGCCATCCTTAGCGTCACTATCCACAGATACCTTTCCAGAAATCAAAGCCACCATACTTTCCTCTTTGTTCACCGCTTTGATGAGGAAAGATGTACCTAATGCTGTGGTTACCAATCCAGCAGTATTCACTGTAAAAGGCCGTAGGCTATCTTTTGCAACTTCAAAAAAAGCCTCTCCAATCAAAAACAACTCCCGCTGATCCTTCTCAAAATGAGGTATATACCGAAGCGTAGAACCCGAATTCAGCAATACCTTAGATCCGTCTTGCAAGGTCAGGGCAACCTTAACCCCTGGTCGGGCAATGTGCTCTTCATAGTTTTCAACCACTTCAGGTACAGGCGGTGTTTCGTCCAAATTCCATTGCAACAGGGTAGCAAGTGAAAAGGCAACTACCAGAATAAACAGCCAATAGTAATGGACTGGGAGCTTATTTCTTGATTTTACGTTAAAATCCCTGTCTTTTAAGGTGCCAAGGGAGTGGATGGGAACCGTTCTACGCTGCGGGGAATTTGATCCAGTCCGATCTATGGTATCGGATATGTTTTGCCAACGACAATTTATACTGTCGTCGCTGACTTCAAACCTTTCACGAGCAAGAGAAAACACCAGCA
>JBBQXZ010000215.1:0-8372 GCA_038209145.1 Cytophagales bacterium
GGGATATTTCGCCAATTCTTCTCTGAATATCCCCCACCGAACTATATCATACCATCGGTGACCTTCTGCAAAGAGTTCTTTAAACCGTTCCTCCTGAATGGTCGCTAACAACGTATTCCCAGCCAACCCACTCAGATCAAACGAACTTGGACTGTCAGGATCCTGACTGTTTGCTCTCCGGATTACCTTATTCACATATTCCAAGGCAACTGCGTCATTTGTCCCGATCATCGTTTCAGCATATAACAAATATACATCAGCCAACCTGTCCACAATGATATTAGCTCCAAAATTCCTGTTGGTCGAAAAAACCGAGAAATCTTTCGGAACCCATTTTCTGAAACTCCAACCCAAAGCACCTTGATCATCTACCATTCGTTGTAAAGGCCTCTTTACTCCGTCTCCAAAAGTTACAGAATCCACACCTGGTTCCAAGGCATTGATTCGCAACCTCGGGTCATTGCCAAAACGCCGAATATTGACATCATGGGGAAATACGTTACTCCATCCTGTTCCTTTAGGTGCAATAAGCAAAGCCGTATTGCTGCCTAATCCTCCCTGCCAAACATTTTCCTGAAGATCGGTGGAGAAATTAATTTCGAAGAGCGATTCTTCACTAAATTCATTTTCCCCGTTGAAGAGGCCCATATACTCTTCAAATGGGACCAGTGAAAACCTGCCACTGTTGATTATTTCTTCAAAATAATCCCCGGCACCCTGCATGTCTCCGAGGCACATATGCACCCTACCTAGCAAAGATTTCGTTGCAAAGCTCGTAACGCGGGCTGTGTTCAGGGTTGGCCAACTTACAGGTAGTCTTGTTTCGGCGTTTTCCAGATCCAAAATAATTTGTTGGAAAACTTCTCCCACAGAACTACGACTGACAAACATGGCATCTCTTGAATTGGCAACACTCAAAATGATCGGAACACCTTTGGCATTGGAATTTCGGGCAGGGATATCCTCTCCCCAGAGGCGAACAAGGTGGTAATAAAAGAAGCCCCTGAAAAACGCTGCTTCTCCGATCATTTGGTTGATTCTGGTTGTTTCTGCCTGATTCGGATTTCCTTCCGCCAAGTACTTTTCAGCTTGAAAGATAAAGTCGTTGGATCTTGCTATTCCGCGGTAGAATCCCCTCCAGAACTGATTCAAAAGATCGTTGTCAGGTGTAATCGCGTTTCTTAGGTTTTGATTCCACCCATCTGTACCAAGCCAATCTTGATCTACTGTTTTAGGAAGCGTAAACAATAACTGAGGATAAAGGTTGCCGCCGTACAAATCGAATCCTTTGGCAGCCGCATAAACAGAAGTGAGGGACAATTCAAAATCATCAATGCTGTCGAAAAAGTTAGCCGCATCAATTTCATTTGGATTGGATACATTCAAGAAGTCATCGGAGCATTTTATAAATAATCCGCCGACCATGAAAGTTATAAGTATTACTATTGAAATTCTTTTCATGATAAATCAATTTAAATTTTAAAACCCAATTTGAACACCAGTGGAATACATAATCGTCTGAGGATATTGCCCTAGATTATCGATCCCACGTGCGGTATTACCTCCTCCTCCGATTTCAGGATCTATTCCCTCATAAGAGGTGAAAGTCATCAGGTTTTGAGCATTCAGAAAGAGTCTTGCATTTCTGATACCCAGCCTTTCAATCATGGATTTTGGAAACGAATAACCAAGCTGAATATTTCTCACCCTCAAATAGGACCCGTCTTCCACATGATAACTGGAAGGCCTCCTGTAATTTCCATTCGGATCAGTAGATATCAACCTGGGATATTCGGACCGGTTTTCAGGAGTCCAGGATTCAAAAACCAAGTCCGATGTATTATAATCACTGAATACAGTTCTATAATAAGATTTTGTTGCATTGAAGAGTTCAACCCCCTGTACTCCCTGAAGAAATAAAGTAAAATCTACGTTTTTATAAGAAACGTTGAAATTGAATCCATAGATCATTCTTGGCCAGGGATTACCGATGATGGTCCTGTCAGCGGGAGTGATCCTCCCATCCTCGTTTACATCCCTATATCTTAGATCTCCGGGCCTCGTTTCACTACTCTGGTAAACCCCACTTTGTGCCCCTGCATTTAAAGCATTGATTTCTTCCTGGGTTTGAAATATCCCCACAGCATCCCAACCGAAGAAAGAACCGATGGGGTATCCGGCTTCTGTGACGGCAACGCTGTTGGAAAATCCCGGACCTCCACCTCCGGCAAAAATCCGCTGTCCTTCAGTAAGCCGCTTTACCTCATTGGAATTCCATGAGGCATTTCCCGTAAAGTCAAAATTCCAAAATCCGAATTGATTCCTATAATTAAGCGTTAGTTCCAATCCCCTATTTTCAACCTCACCAATGTTAATTTGCGTGCTTTCGGGGTTGCCTGTACTTGAAACTCCGAAGGATAGGGGTAACTGAACGCCTATAAGCATGTCCGCCGTGTTTTTGATATAGTAATCGGTCGTGAAATTAATTTTTCCATCAAGAAAACTAGCATCTATTCCCACATTAACCTGTTCGATTTCCTCCCACTTTACCTCACTGTTTGGAAACCTGCGAAGGTAAAATCCCCTCACCTTTGTCCCTCCAAATACCCCCGTTGGGTCAAAGGCATAGGTACTGGCATTATTTTGATAGGTAGGAGAAAAAATATAATCCCCGATTCTATCTGACCCCAAGACCCCATAACTAGCCCTTATTTTCAAATCTGACAACCAGCTGATATTATTCATAAATGATTCCTCAATAATCCTCCATCCAATCGAAAATGATGGGAAAACACCGTGTTGGTTGGCAGGTCCAAATCTGGAAGATCCGTCCCTTCGCAAATTGACGGACAACAAATACCGGCTGTTAAAGGAATAATTAATCCTTCCAAATATAGATTCCAGCCGGTATTGGTCTGTAATCGAATTTCGCTGCTCTATATTCACTGCGCCGGAAGCAAGTGCAAAGCTCCTTGAGAAGTTTACGGGGAAATTCTGGGCAATAGCAGAGAAACCCGTGCCGTCTTGTTGAAACCGTTCATATCCGGCCATTATGGAGAAATCATGCTTTTCAACGGTTTTCTGATACGTAGCGACAAGGTTGGTATTTATCTCCGTAGAATTATTGCTTTGGTAAGTTAGGGATGCAATTGGATTGGAAAGGGATCCATAACTAAACCCTTCTCTAAATGCCTCTCCCTCCCTACCGGAATAGTTGACTCCCAAACTTCCGCGAACCTTCAAATCTTTCATTACATCAACCTCGGCATACATATTTCCATTTATCCTATTCGTGGTGTTTTTGATGTGGTTTTGCATCTGTGCAGCTACCGGGTTTGGTCCCTGGAAATAGGAAGGCGCACGACCCCAACCTCCTAAAGGGTTATCCGGATCCCTGACAGGCATGATCGGTATGGCTCTAAATATAGTGAGCAGATCCCCGCCAGGATCATTGGTCGGGTTTTCAACCGTTCTGGAAACAAGAAGGTTTTGTCCTACCTTAATCCTTTTCCCTACTTTAAATTCAGAATTGGCTCTTGCGGCAAACCGCTCAAATTTGTTGTTGATCATGACGCCATCTTCACTGTCATATCCGATAGAGGTGAAAAATTTCGCAGTTTCATTTCCTCCGCTCACTGACAAATTGTGCGATTGTTCAAATCCGGAACCCGCAAATACTTCGTCTACCCAATTGGTATTGGCCAACATGCCCGGATTGGCCCAAGCCAATTCCGGTGATTGTCCGGCTGCGAGCCTCGCCTGGGTATTGGCATCTATAAAACCACTTGTTCCCAACATATTCGGTAGTGGTCTCGGCCTTCTTATACCTATTTGATTGGTGTAATTCACCTGAACTTTCTCACCGTAACCACCATTTTTTGTGGTCACCAATATGACGCCATGCGCTGCTCTCGCTCCATAAATTGCCGCTGCAGCTGCATCTTTCAATATTTCCATGGATTGGATATCGGCCGGATTGAAGTGATTCCCAGGATTCATCGGGACTCCGTCAATGATCCATAATGGCTCTGTGTTGCCAATGGAGCCAGCACCACGGATGTGAATGCTTGATGCAGCCCCGGGAGCACCTTCAGTTCGCATGACCTGAACACCTGCTGCCCTTCCCTGCAATAGGTTGTCCAACCTTCTTTCAGAAAGACGGGTTAAGTCTTCCGATTTTATGGATGATAAAGCACCTGTCAAATCACTTTTCCGCTGGGTACCATAGCCTACGACTACCACCTCATCAAGTGAAGACATGTCTTCCTGGAGGGTTATGTCAATAAGATTTCGTGATCCTACGGTCACCCGTTGACTGGAATATCCTATAAACGAGAAAATCATTACTGAATTTTCTTCCGGAACTTCGAAGGAATATTTCCCGTCAATGTCGGTTGTTGTCCCGATATTGGTTCCTTCTACAATTACGGTAACCCCCGGAATACCCATCCCTTCTTGGTCGGTAACTGTCCCATTGACAGGAACCTGCTCAATAGTAATCTGTATCCTTTCGTTGCTTACCGTTATGGGCCTTTCTCCCACATATATGGAATTATTTACCTGCTTGAACCCCAGTTGGGCATTTTGGGCAACCTGTACCAAAATATCGTTGACTGACTGCCTTCCCGAGTTCAAACCAATGACAGGTCTGCCTGCCAGTAGATCATCTGGAAAAATAAAGGTGTAATCTGTACGGGATTCAAGATCTCTGAATATTTCTTTGATCGTCCATTCTTTCTTTTGAAGCCTCAAAAACGTCTTGTCTATAGATTTGATTTGGGCTTCAGAATTGCTGGCAAGTAGCGTTGTCAAAAACGCGCACTGTAACATACAGCCATACAATAAATTTTTCGATACCATCTTGATTAGGTATAGTATTTTTCTTTTCATAATTTTGAGTGTTTTATTGAATTGTTTCTTTAAAGCATCAGGGTAAGATGTTTCATTTGGCGATGGGAGTTTTACCCTGTTTTCGTTTTATTCCATAGGCGATTTGGATTTTAGTGTAACATGATTGTCTATTAGTTTAAAATCAAAATTCATAAAGTAACCCAAGCCGGTTAATACGTCCCTGAGATTGTCATTTTTAAATATTCCGGTAATTTTCCGGTTGCTATTTAGATCCCCTTGAATCACAATTTCAACCCCATACCAATCTTCCAAGGTTTTTAGGATATCCCCAAACTTTTTACTCCTAAAGGATATTTCCCCATCCTTCCAACGAAACGAGTGATTCTTATCAAATTTACCTTTTACCAAATCCCTTCTCTTTTCTCCTTGGATAGTTGCCATCTCTCCCGGCATCAAATCCATGCTGGCAACACTACTCAATACACGAACTTTGCCTTCGGTAAGGGAAATTTTAACCACATCTCCCCTGCTAAAAACATTAAATGCCGTACCAATTGCTTTGGTGGTAATTCCTCCAACGGTCACTAAAAATGGTATTTCCCTGTTTTCGGCAACTTCAAAAAAAGCTTCGCCTTCTATTTCAAGTTCCCTAGACACCGTTCCGAAATCTGAATAAAATTTGATTGTTGATAGCGAATTCAAGATAACACTGCTTTTGTCCGGAAGTAGTATGCTTAATTTTTCACCGGCTCGTGTTTTTCTTTCTATCAAATTGGCAACATGAGCTTCGGAGGGTAGTATTGGTTTTTCAAACAAAAAACCTTCTCTCAAAAAATATATAGAAAATCCCAACAGAAAATAGGAAGCTGCGATACGGCCCCATTTAGCGAATTTATGACCTAAATTCGTATTTCTCAAAATGCCGTTGTTTCCCTTGCCTGTCGCCCTATGAATTTTTGCCAGAATCAATTTCGCCTTTTCTTCATCTATTCGATCGAATGATCCCTTTTCCCAGCGAGTTTGAAAAAATTCGAAAACCTCTTCCTCTGAGCCAGGTTCATTTAACCATGACACTACTTCCCTTCTTTCCTTGGGAGAGGATAGGTTGTTCAAAAATCTAATAATCTTTTCTTCTTTCAATGTATTGTGCTATTTAACACAATACACTTGGCACCCAGACTTTACTTATAAAAACCAGCTTTTTTATAGATTATTTTAACCAAGGTATTAAAATTAAAAAAATGGTATATTTTTAAAATAATTTTGTGATTTCGTTAAAAAAACAAAATAATAAATGGTGGGCAAACTGAGGCTTTGTTTAACAATTTGACTTTCAAAAATTTGGTGGCCAAATAAATGTGGTTTTCAATAGTTCTTTTGGATAAATTCAATTTATCCGCAATTTCAGCATTGCACAATCCATCCATTCTACTCATTACGAATACCTGTTGCCGAACTTGCGGCAATGATTTTATTAGAAAAAAGATTTTCTTCGTAACATCCTTATAATTGAGATCGTCCAAAACATTTTCATCATAAACTTCTTTGTCAAGCGGAATACCATCTAATGAGTAAATCTTTTTTTGATTTCTGATTTTATTCAGCAAAAGGTTTTTAACTGACTGGAAAAGGTAAGATTTGAAATTTTTATTTTCATCAAGGTATTTTCTTTTTTCCCATATTTTAATAAAAATTTCTTGCACCGTTTCTTCTGCCTCCTGTGAATCCATCAAATAGGAATTGGCAAACCCTAACAAATTTGGCAGATACCGGTGGTAAAGTTCATCAAAAGACTGCATATCACCTTGCCTAAGGCCTCGGATCAAGTCAATTTCGTTCAGGTTTATTAATGGTCTCACTTTTGGGTTTTGTTAAATAACATGCAATAATTGATAAAATATCGGGACAGTAATTTTATTGGCTTTTCATTAAAGAATTACTTAAGCCCAGCAATAATCCAGACAAATGTATTCTAAAATTAGGGATAAAATTCATCCTACAGATAAACGAAATAAAATAAAGAATGTTAACTCATTGGATATGCGTGTCGCGTTTTAATTTATTGACGTCCCACCAAATTGGTATCGTTATAAATCCAACCGTATATTTTTTTCTAAGGAACCATGGGGATCCATGCCCATTGCAGCATACAGAGTGAATTTAAAAGGATGTAAGAATATATCGACTAATCCTTTAGTAGAATACACTCTTTACCGAAAACATACGGAACCTTTGGGATGACAAGTCGGGGAGCAAAAAAATAGAATTTCTAAAAACCTTAACAGGCTTTCAAGAAAGGGAAACTCAATTTTGAAAATAAAATATCGAAATCAAAAACAGATCAGAAATTACAAAATCGATAAAATTAAATTTTAATTAATATTATTTTTACAATTTTTAATTTTGCCAAAATTACCATTTTAAGAATATATTTTCATCAATTACTTTTTAATCAAAATTAAATATAATAATAGACATTTTAAGGATAGAAAAAAAATTGGGGTTTTTTTTTGACAAATTGACAATAAAAGCACACCTTTATTTTAAAACCCATAAGTTGTAGACAGAAAAATGGATAAAATTTTAGATATTGACAATGTAGACCTCAAAATCATCTCATTACTCAATGAAGATGCCAAGACCCCTTACACAGAAATCGCAAAAAAAGTATTTGTTTCTTCGGGTACTGTCCACGTCAGGATGCGGAAATTGGAAGATATGGGTATTGTGAAAAGTGCCACATTAAATATTGATTTCTCCAAATTGGGTTATGATATTTCTGCTTTTCTAGGAATTTACCTTGAAAAAAGCTCGTTATACGACACAGTTATTGAGCGGTTGAAAGAAATAGCCGAGGTAATCAACGCCTATTACACAACAGGCAACTACAGTATCTTCGCTAAAATTATCTGTAAAGACACCAACCATCTCAGAGATGTGTTGAATAAAATCCAGCAGGTAGAAGGAATTGACAGGACGGAAACCCTTATCGTTTTGGAGGAAAGCATCAATCGTCCCATCCAGCTGTTTGAAAATGAAAAACGACCGTAAAAATAAAATTATTTAGATTAAATCTAAATAAATAATTTATAGGGTTTTTCTATTTTTTAATTAAACTATATAACCACAAGCTAAGTGTATAAAATTAACCTACCAATTTTTTATATATCTGAAAATCAATAGGTTAATTAAGCTATTTAGACTAATTACAGGGAATCTTATATCCAACTGAACATTATAATTTAGATATTCGTTGTATATTTGTGTCGTTGAATATAATTAGTCTAAATAACTCGAAACATGTCTAAAGACAATGAAATTTTAGAGGAATTTACCTCAAAAGAATATGAGCATGGTTGGTCCGTCGAATATGAAGCTGATGAGGCTCCCTTAGGTTTGAACGAGGGAATAGTACGGTGGATTTCAGGTAAGAAAGATGAGCCGCAATGGCTGCTTGACTGGAGGTTGAAGGCCTACCGAACATGGGAAGCCATGAAGGAGCCGGAATGGGCAAATATTCA
>JBBQXZ010000216.1:0-8299 GCA_038209145.1 Cytophagales bacterium
AGCCGGGTACCGAGAATCCCTGGGGTTGGTTGAACGCCATTCCCATGATGCCGGTGTATTATCAGAACGGGTTCCCTTCTGCAGGCATAGAGCAGGGGCTGAATCCGGCTGTAATGACAACGTCAGCTTCCGGCAACCACAATACCAAAACAAAAAGAGCCATAACCCAAATGGGTTTTGACATCAAAGCACCCTGGGTAAAAGGGCTGGGATTGGATGGATTTGTCGTTTACAGCAATGAGGATATATTTGATAAACGGTGGAGAACTCCGTGGACAGTCTATAACTATAACAAGGTAAAAGATGAATACATTCCGCTTCGGGGTGGACGAATTACCTCTCCCGAACTTACTCAGTCCACCAGGAGCATCACAAGTACATTTGTAAATCTCAGGTTGAAATACGAGAATCAGATGGAAGACCATTACATAAGTACTTTTGTGGGTGCCGAGCAGACCAAAGGTGACAATGGATATTACATGGCATTCAGAAGAAACTATCTTTCGCCTACATTGGGAGAGCTTTTTGCAGGTGATCCAGCTTCACAGCAGAATGATGGTGTCTCATCCGAGTCTTCTCGTCAGAGCCTTTTGGGAAGGGTAAGTTACAACTACCAAGAAAAATATATGGTTGACTTTAATGCCAGATATGATGGTTCATTTGTATTTCCCGAAGGACAGCGATTCGGATTCTTTCCCGGCGTATCCGCTGCATGGGTTTTATCTGAAGAATTCCTAAAAAACACCGCAGGGGTAAACGATTTAAAATTACGGGGTTCCATTGGTAAAATGGGAAATGACAGAATTGACCCCTTTCAATTTATGCCGGCCTATAGTCTGGGACTTCTTGGGTATCACTTTGGGTCTCCGACTTCTTCTCAGTTGGGGATTGTTCCAGGTGTAACTCCCAATCCAAATGTGACATGGGAAGTAGCCACAATTACGAACATTGGATTGGATGGTATGTTTTGGAATGGTGGACTCGGTTTTAGCCTGGATCTGTTCCAACAAAGAAGAGAAAAAATTCTCACCAAAAGGGATTTGGAAGTGCCTTTTTATACGGGTTTGCTTTTGCCTGATGAAAATATCGGAATAGTTGAAAACAAAGGGATTGAGATTGCTTTGAATCACCGTAGCCCGCGTTCTTCTGGTGGGGGCTTCACATACTCAGTTGCGGGGAATATAGCTTTTAACAGAAATAAGGTTATTGACCTCAGTGAAGCCCAGGATGTTCCTGATTATCAGAAGGCAGAGGGAAGGATTCTTGGAGCAGGGTTGTATTATGAAGCATTGGGAATTTTCAGGACCCAGGAACAAGTAAATTCAAACCCGATCTTCCCGGGAACCCGAGTAGGTCACATTCAGTATAGTGACGTCAACGAAGACGGAGTTATCAACTCCCAAGATATGGTCAGAATGGACAGGTCCAACATTCCCCAGATAACCTTTGGCCTAAACGGTACTTTAAACTATGGACCCTTGTCACTCTTCATCAACTTTGCGGGACAAGGCGGGGCTTGGCAATATTATCACCAAAACGCAAGAATTGCCGTAAATGGATTGGCAGAACTTATTGAAAACAGGTATACGGCAGGCAGCATGGACTCCAAGTATCCCATCTTGCCTGATTTGGAAACCCGAACACAGCCAAGTGGTCTCCAAAGTACCTTTTGGCTCCAAAACGCCACTTTTGTAAGGCTAAAAACCATTCAATTAGGATATAACATTCCGCAACCATTGATAACGAAATTGAAATTATCCTCGGCGAGGGTATATCTGAATGGCAATAATATCTTTACCCTATCGGATATCAAATGGTTCGATCCGGAAGGAGACAATGAGAGAGGTAGTTTTTATCCCCAAAGTAGGATTTTCAACTTGGGAGTGGACCTTTCTTTCTAACCATTTATTCCTTAATTTAAAAGATTATACTATGAAATCCATATATAAATACCTTGAAAAGACAACCACATTGCTTACGTTGACATTCATTGTGATTGTAGGAATGATGCAAGTATCCTGTAATGATGACCTGCTGGATATTGTTCCTGCCGATCGGTTTACGGATGAAGCCGTATGGGCCGACCAGGCATTGATTGAAGCATTTATCGGAAATGCCTATCGGACGATTCCAAGTGGTCTGAGATATAGTCTGTACGGGCTTTCAGTAGTAACTGATGAAAATAATGCCCGAAGCAATGCATGGGCTTGGAGCGTATGGGAAGGTGACCTCAATCCGGATGACCTACGTGAAGTGGATTATTGGACTGGAGTAAATAGCAGAAATATTAATTTTTGGCAGCCGATAAACCGAAGCAATATTTTCTTTGAAAATATTGACAGGGAACGGGCTGTTGAAATCGGGCAGGGAACCAAGAACCGGATGATCGGTGAGATGAAAACCATACGGGCATTTTCCTATTTCAAATTGGCAAGTTTATTTGGAGGTGTCCCGCTATTTACGAATACATTTTCATTGGAAGATGATTTCAAGATGACCCGAAGCACTTTCCAAGAGGTTATGGATTTCGTTATCGCTGAATTGGATGAAGCCATTACGATGCTACCAGAGACTTATAACAATGCCAATCAAGGGAGAATCACAAAAGGAGCCGCTATGGCCATAAAATCCCGTGCCCTACTTTACATGGCCAGCCCACGTAATAACCCTGGTAGCGATATTCAAAAATGGCAGATCGCTGCCGATGCGGCAAAGGCCATCATTGATATGGGAAGGTATTCACTCTTTAACGATTACCGGACAATGTTTTTGGAAGAAAATATCTATAACCCTGAAATGATCTGGCAAAGGCCGTATAACCAGTTTGTCAGTGCTGAACGGGTCTTTGTTGAATTAAGTTTGTACCCGAATGGATACAACGGGTTCGGTCAGGTACATCCCCTGCAAAATTTGGTAGATGATTATGAAACCATGAATGGTGTAAAACCCGCAGTTGACCCTACCTATAATCCACAGAATCCTTATGCAAACCGGGATCCGAGATTTTATGCCACCATATTGCACGATGGGGCACCATTTCAGGGCAGGGAGGTAGAAACATTTTACCCGGGAGGGTTAGATTCCAATGAGGGGCCTGTGTCCGCCTGGAATGCTACCCAGACAGGTTATTATCAATTGAAGTTTGCCAATGAACGTATCGTTAATCCAAGTTCACAAAATATGTCTCAGACACCTTGGACCTTTTTTCGATATGCCGAAATATTGTTAAATTATGCAGAGGCAAATTACTTTCTTGGAAATGAGGATATAACCAGAGCGTATCTAAACATGGTCAGAAATAGGCCAAGTGTAAATATGCCCAACATTACAGAAAGTGGCGAAAACCTTTTTGACAGAATTGTAAACGAGCGGCGTATTGAACTGGTTTTTGAAGAACACAGGTGGTTTGATATTCGCAGATGGGAAATTCTTCCTGAGGTAGCTGATGAAGACTTGACAAGAATGATCATCAGAAAATCACCAAATGGGACGAAGCAATATGAGGTTCAGTTCTGGAAAACCGGAAACTTTAACCCCGCCAATTACCTGCTGCCCATCCCACAGTCAGAGATCAACAAAAACGGGTTGTTGGAACAGAATCCGGGTTACAATTGAGTCCCCGGACAATTGTCTGTAAGTTAGTTCGTGTACCTACTTGGAGTAGGTACACGATTACCAGGAAGACCGGAGGGTATTAATCAACTTATTATTGTGCCACCTAAATTGACCGAAAGATGAAAAATAACCGTAGAAAATTTCTTCGAATATCCGGCCTGACCGGATTTGGCTTGGCTGGAACTGGTTTGTTGCCTGTAGCTTCCCTGGCTGCAGACAACATGTCTAAAAGGCAATTGGATACGACCCAAAAATTTGCCGGGGAAAAACATCGGCAGCATTTCAACATGTCTGGATTTGCCGCACCCAAGCTGGATAAAGTAAGGATCGGATTCATCGGATTGGGGAACAGAGGACCCGCGGCAGTGGTAAGAATGAGTAAGATTGCCGGTGTTGAAATCAAGGCCTTGTGTGACTTAAGGCCGGAAATGGCACTGAAGGCAAGGGAAAAAATCAAAGATACCCCCCATGACCCTGTAATTTATTCCGGAGGTCCCGAAGAATGGAAAAAACTATGTGAAAGAGAGGATATTGATTTGATATATATTGCCACGCCATGGGAGTTGCATACGCCCATGGCCTTATATGCCATGAATAATGGAAAACATGCCGCTGTGGAAGTTCCTGCAGCCATCACCATAGACGAATGTTGGGACCTGGTAAAAACTTCCGAAAGGACAAGAAAGCATTGTATGATGCTGGAAAATACGTGTTATGATTTTTTTGAGTTGATGACCCTGAACATGGCTAGACAAGGGTTTTTTGGGGAGATCATCCACGGGGAAGGTGCCTACATACATGACTTTATCCCGGGTATCTTCAATAAGGAAAAATGGAATATGTGGCGTTTCAGGCATAATGCAAGCAGAAACGGCAACCTTTATCCCACGCATGGGCTTGGTCCAATTTGCCAAGCCATGAATATCAATAGAGGCGATAAAATGGAATTCTTGGTGTCTGTTTCCAGCAAAGATTTTGTGTTGGGGGATATGGCCAAATCCCTTGCACGGGAGGACAGTTTTTATGAACAGTTTGTCGGCATGCCCTACAGGGGCAACATGAATGTAACCACCATAAAAACCAATAAAGGGCGGACCATCATGCTGCAGCACGATGTGTCATCACCCAGGGTATATTCCAGAATTCACCTGCTTAGCGGTACCAAAGGAGCAGCAATGAAGTATCCCCTGCCCGGAAGGATCTCTACCGGCCATGAAGCCTGGTTTTCGGAAGAGGAAATGAAGGTTTTGGATAAAAAATACCAACCCGAAATAGTGAAGAGGATCGGTGAACTCGCAAAAAAAGTGGGAGGACATGGGGGAATGGATTTTATGATGGACTGGCGATTGATAGATTGTCTGAGAAACGGTCTTCCTTTGGACCAGGATGTTTATGATGCAGCCCTTTGGAGTTCTGTTTTTCCGCTTAGCGAGTGGTCGGTTGCCAACCGTTCCAATTCTATCGATGTTCCCGATTTCACATCAGGATCATGGCAGGGAAACGACCCGGTGGACATCACCTTAACCCATGGAGGTAATACAGAAATACGGTTATAATAAAAACTAAAAAACCAATTCATCTTTTCAAGTACCTAACTATGAAAAATACATTATTACTCGTAATCGGCGTTTTATGGGCCTTGTCCATGGCACATGCAAACATCCTTTACCCGGATATACCCAGCGGCACCTACCATTCATTGGACAGTTTGCCAAATGTATTGGCCGACGAAACCGCTGACCTGCTGGGTACTTCCTTGAAGAACCAGGCAATGGTGAAGTTTGCGACCCATCAACTTCCCGACAACCTGGAGGAATGGAGTAAAAAAAGAGATGAAATCAGGGAGAATATCATTCTCCACAGTGGATTGAAAAGACATCCCAACCTGCCCTTGAACATGAAGGAAACAGGATCCTTGGATATGGAAGGATATACGATAAGGAATATTTATTTTCAGACCCTGCCTGGAGTATATGCCACCGCCAACCTGTATGTCCCGGACGGGAAGGGACCATTTCCTGCTGTAGTCAGCATGCACGGCCATTGGAGGGAAGGAAAGTTGGCCGAAAGTGTCCAGTCTTTGGGGCATACAATGGCCAAAAATGGGTATGTCAGCTTGGTGATAGATGCTTTTGGATCAGGAGAAAGAACGACTACACATGGAGATTTTGAATACCATGGGGCTAATTTGGGTGCTTCGCTGATGAATATTGGGGAATCTCTGTTGGGTGTTCAGGTGGCTGATAACATGCGGGCCGTTGATTTACTCACTTCCCTACCTTATGTGGATGCCGGTAATATTGGTGCTACGGGTGCAAGCGGTGGCGGAAATCAGACCATGTGGTTTGGGGCTTTGGACGAGCGAATAAAGGCTACGATGCCCATAGTCAGTGTGGGTACGTTTGAATCAGCCGTTATGGGGTCAAACTGCGTCTGCGAATTGCTTCCTGGTGGATTGACTTTTACCGAATCGGCAGGAGTACTCGCCCTATACGCACCCAGAGCCTTGAAGATGTGCAACCACAGCCAAGACAGTAATCCGACATTCTATCCAGTGGAAATGCTGCGGACCTACCAAAATGTCAAACCGATCTTTGAACTCCATGGGGTAGCGGATCATGTGGACAATGAGGTATTTGACCTTACACACGGATATTGGAAAGAAGACAGGGAAGCTATGTTGGGCTGGTTTGATTTGCACCTGAAAGGCATTGGTAACGGTGAATCCCGGCCTGAACTCCCTTTTGACATCCTGCCAATGGAAAAATTGATGGTGTTTCCTTTAGGGAAGAGAAGCCCTTTGGTCATAAGTACCGATGAGTACAGCAGAAATCAGGGAAAATCATTAAGGGAAGATTATTTGAAAAAAGATTCCTTTGATACCGAAAAGCTTAGAACCGATTTGAAGCAAATTTTGGGAATTGATGACTACTTGGAAATTGCAAAAACCTTTGCTTTTACCTCCCAGGATGGATGGGAAAGAATAGCGCTGCACACATCGGACCAACAGCTTGTTCCAATCCTGCATTTTGCTCCAAAAAATCCTGCTTTGGGCTATACATTGATTGCATCTGCCGATGGGAAAAATGAAATCCAGGAGGCTCACTTGGAGGAATTAAAAAACAGGGGGGGAGGCATTGTGATCGTGGAGCTCTCCGGAACCGGAGAAGCCGCTTCAAAGCTTGACGCTTCAGGTACCAGTTTGTCCCAGTTTCATACCCTTTCACGTGCACAGTTGTGGCTGGGGAAAACTATGTTGGGCGAGTGGGTAAGGGAGCTGGAATTGGTGTCCCAATTTATAGTAGATACCTATGATCCTTCTGAATTGTCTTTTGAAGGAAATAGGGAGGCGGGGTTGGCCGCATTATTTTTAAGTGTCCTCCAAGAGGGAAAAATCAAACAACTTACCTTGAAAAATACACCTGTCAGCTTTCTGTTTGACAACAGAGAAAATATCGATTACTTTAGCATGGCTGTCCACCTGCCGGGTTTTTTGAATTGGGGAGATGTTTCCCTAGCAGCAGGATTATCGGAACAGGATGTCACTTTTATTGATCCAGTGACTATGTCGGGGATACCCGTTTCTAATGGAGAATTGAAGGCTGTACAAGCAGAATTTGAAAACGCAAAAAAAATATTGAAACAACCGGGAAAAATTTATTTCCGACATTCAGGGAAGTAGGCGCAACTCATTAAGTATTATATACCAAAGCATATGGAAACGTTAAATCGCAGGAAGTTTATTCAAAATACCGGTTTGCTGGCAGCAGGCAGCCTTTTATCCCCATTAGCAGGTTATGGCTTCAGGCGGGCTAAAAAAAGACTGGCCATGGTGGGTACCGGGGGGAGAGGCATAGGTATGTGGGGTACCCCAGTTCAGGAAGCGTATAATGACATTATAGAGTTTGTCGGCCTTTGTGACATCAACCCGGGAAGAGTTGCTTATGCCAAAAATCAGATGAAGGTATCTTGCCCGGTATTCACGGATTTTGACAAGATGATCAAAGAGACCAAGCCGGATACCCTGATTGTCACCACCACAGACTCCACCCACCATGAGTATATTATCAAGGGGCTGGAAGCCGGACTTACCGTGATTTCCGAAAAGCCAATGACCACGGATGAGGAAAAATGCCAGGCTATCTTTGATGCCGAAAAACGGACCGGGAACAAATTGATTGTCACCTTTAACATGCGGTACACACCCTATGTTCAGGAAATCTGGGAATTGCTCCGCAATGGGGAAATAGGCGATATCAAATCCGTGGACCTGAACTGGTACCTGGACACCAGCCATGGAGCCAGTTACTTTAGAAGGTGGCACGGAGAAAAGGAATTTGGAGGAACATTGCTGGTACATAAAGCTACCCACCATTTTGATACGCTCAATTATTGGATGGACTCAGAGCCAGAAGAAGTATTTGCCTATGGATCCTTGGATTTTTATGGACAAAAGAACAGTCCCATTACTAGTTCTAACTGCAGGCCGTGTCCCCATAAGTCCAATTGTAATTTCTATTGGGATATCACCAAAGATAAGGGCGCAATGAATCTCTATGTGGACCATGAGAAACATGACGGCTACCTGCGTGATGGGTGTGTTTTCCGGAAAGAGATTGATATCTATGATACCATGGCGGTGCAATACCGCTATGCCAATGGCGTGCCTGTCAATTATTCGCTT
>JBBQXZ010000217.1:0-8217 GCA_038209145.1 Cytophagales bacterium
GTAGAAATCTGGCAGCGGGGAGATCAGTGGAACCACCTCCTGAAAACAAACAAGGAGATAAAAAGGGTAGAGATTGACCCGGAAAAAGTCCTTCCGGATGTGAATATTGCCAACGACAGCTGGCCGAGTAGTATCTATGAGTAGATATTTTTAAGCGTTACAACAAATTCCCGGTCAGTCTCATTTGATCGGGAATTTTTTCTGCTAACCTGTTTATGGTATGGAAGCGATAAAACTTTTAAGCTGAAAAAGGAGAATTACTTTGGATTTGATTTTTCACTTTCGCTAAGGTATTGCCGCCAAAACTTCCTAATACAACGCTATACTAGACAGGGTGTACCACTACCGGAGGACTTCCATTTCCGTTTTGTAGGTAGTCATTTTAATTTCGGAATTGCGCACTCTCTCTTAAAGGGGAGGGTTTGGGAGGGGCAGATTGGCAGCTGGGCAGGTTTTCCAGTAATTTTAGAATTTTATCCAAAACTTAATACGCATCATTAATCTCCAGCCAATACCCACTCGGGTCCCGAATATATATTTGTCGGATACCGTCAGGTCGGATATTTATCTTACCCACGTTACCGGGAGCGTCTTCAAAGGGGATATCATCTTTCTTTAGATTTTCGATGAATCCATTCAGATCAGCCACGCTGAAGCAAAGGTGATTGTCCTTGTCTATTGTAGGGTTGGCCCAGGGTTTGTTTCGGGCGATGACATGCAGGGAAGTCCCCACGCCCATGTCATACCAAATGTGAAGGCCATCATTAAACGGCTCGTCGATCTCCCGGAGTCCGACAATATTCTTGTAAAACTCCCCGCTGGCTTTGATGTTTTTGGCATATATGGCCACGTGGTTGAGCTTAGTTTGGCTGTGTGCGTTCATGCTGAAGGTGGCGATAAATAAGGTGATACATAAAGGCAGGCATTTCATGGTTTAAGTTTTTTAGGTTTGCGTTTGGAGATATTGGTTCACGAAGTAACCAAAATTTGACGGCAATACCGCAATAAAAAAGGCCAAGATGTCGCTTCTTGGCCTTTTTTTAAATGAAAATTAAAACGCTTATTCAATCGATGCCAACCTCGCCGCCTCATCAAAGAGCAATAGTGCCTGTTGATAAACCTCGTTGATATCGTTGATTACCTGATAAAACGCACTGTCATCGTACAAGTTTCTGGCCATGTGCGCCTTGATCAAGGTTTTTAGATAACCTTTGGATTTGCTAAAATCCTTTTCATTAAATTTCACATCGTTCTTCTCTCCAACCTTGATCAATTCATTGAGCATGATGTCGGAAACCTCGTAGTTTTTATGGTAATCCTCAAAGGAGAGGTTGTCATAAGTTTTCTTATTCTTATCCAGGTAGTCAAGAATAAATTCCCGCCAAGCCTCAGACCCGAACAACCGGTTGACATAAGGGCTGCTCATCGTAGTATCCAAAGGGACGAAATAGTCAGGCATAATCCCTCCGCCTCCGTATACGGTTCTTCCACTTACTGTCTCATATTTCAGACTATCGTCAAAAACAATGGAATCGGCATTGAATAGCTCCCCATGCTCCAACCTCTTGTAATAATCCATTCCATAATCTTCCTCGTCTTCACCATAAGGCTTCTGGATCGATCTGCCTGAAGGAGTGTAGTACCGTGCGATGGTTAGTCTAAGTTCCGCACCGTCGGACAAATCGATCGGCATTTGAACCAATCCTTTTCCAAAGGATCTTCTACCAACGATAAGGCCTCGATCATTGTCCTGAAGTGCACCGGCTACGATTTCAGAAGCAGACGCACTGCCTTCATTAATCAAAACGATAACTGAACCGTCCTCAAAAGCACCTGGTCTAAGTGCGGTGGCTTTTTGGTTAAAACGGCTGATTTTACCTTCTTGAGAAACGATAACTGCATTATCAGCCAATATTTCATCCGCAATATTGATGGCCGCTCCCATATATCCTCCGGGATTACCCTGCAAGTCGAGCATCAATTTCTTCATGCCTTTTGCCTTCAGGTCCTGTAAAGCTTTACGGAATTCTTCGTGTGTGTTGGCAGCAAAGCGTGTTATTTTTATGTAACCAATCTCATCATTGATCATATAAGTCGCATTGACACTATATTGTGGGATTTTATCCCGGGTGATTGCGTAATCGATGAGACCCTCTTGGTTTTTCCGTTTGATCCCTATATCCACAACACTGCCTTTGGGTCCTCTGAGCAAGTCAAATACGTCCCGGTTAGTTACACCGGTGCCCGCTACCGTCTTTCCATCTACCGTGACAATCTGATCACCCGGCAGCAAGCCTAGTTTTTCTGAAGGACCACCGGTAAGGGGTGAGACCACGTAAATGGTGTCGCGCAAGATTCCGAATTCAATGCCGATACCGTCAAATTCACCTTCCAATTGGGATTTGGCCAGCGTGGCATCCTTGGCGGTAATGTAACTGGAATGTGGATCCAGTTTTCCCAACATTTTTTCAATGCCATATTCTACCAGTTCGTTGGTGTTGACACTGTCTACGTAATCCCTATTGATGTAGGTGATTATTTCCTGAAGCTTGTAAATAGCGGATTTCAGATCGTTTCGGTCACTTTTGGGCTCTGCAAAAGTAGCACCTATCCATATACCTGCGGAAATTCCGAGGGCTAATATGATTGGAAGCCGAATCTGTGTTTTTGTGTTTTTTTCCTGGCTCACGTTTATTGCTTAGTTAAATTCGAAATCTGATGAACTTGCTTCCTTAAATTAAATGGAAAAAATCCATTTAAACAATTAAACAGCTTTTATTGGTGTTTCGTTTAGATAAACGCAACAAATAAAAATTCGATGATTCTTTTTGCTCTTTTTTCAGTGAAAAAATTCTACTTTTGTAAGTATGGGTTTTTCTGGCGACATATATAAAAGGTCCATTGCGGATCTGGTGAGTGAAAATCAGGGGTTTGCCGCTATACTCCATTATTTTGGGATCAGTTTTTTTCAGTGTGAGCAGCAATCTCTGGCGGAAGTCTGTAGGAAATTTAAAGTTGGCCCCGAACAGGTGGTGGCGGAATTGGAGCATTGGGCGAAAAGTAAAGATCCCAGTACGGAAGAATTATACCTTCACTCCATAGAGGTGCTAGTAGGATACCTTAAGAAAAAGCACCGTTTTTTTATCAGGCAGGAACTGCCATTTCTTTCCAGTATGGTAGAAGGAATTCACCATATTGAACCTTACGATTCCCTGTTGGCAGACCTGAGGTTAATGTTCCCGCTGTTTGTGGATGATTTTATCCACCATATCCACGAAGAAGAAGACACCCTTTTCAACCGGATTTTTTTATTGCAGGAAATAGAAAAAAACATCACACCCATCGAAACAGCAATAAAAATTTTTGAAAAATCATCCATTATCGATTTGGCTGACGAGCATGATGCCCATGATGATGAGATGCAAGGTATTCGCAAACTCACTGCCAATTACCAATTGCCCCAAGAAGCACCAATAGCCATCAAAATCCTTTACATGGAGCTCCAAAAGTTGGAACAGGAACTAATCGTCCATGCGAAAATCGAAAATGACTTGCTTTTTCCCAAAGCAGTCGAATTGGAAAAGGATGTCAAAAGAAAACTGTTACTCAAGATCAAATCCAATTAATGGGTAGAATTATTGCCATAGATTTGGGAACCAAACGGACTGGTATGGCAGTCACAGACCCGTTGAAACTGTTGGCTAATCCCTTGGAGACCATCCCCACCCACACCCTATTCACTTATTTGGCAGCTTATTTTGAGAAAGAGCCTGTCGAGATCATTGTGTTGGGATACCCCAAGTCGCTGGATGGCTCGGCTACCCAGATGACAGCCCAAGTCTTACAGCTTCAAAAGAAACTAGCAACTGCCTACCCCGAAAAAGCAGTTGTATTGGTAGATGAACGTTTTACCTCCAAGATGGCCATGCAATCAATGATCACCATGGGCAGCAAAAAGAAAGACCGGAGAGAAAAGGCCGGTAACTTGGACAAAATCAGTGCGGCCATTATTTTACAAACTTATTTGCAGAAAACATGATCTATCCCATCATAGCGTACGGGAACCCGATTTTAAAAAAAGAAGCAGCCGATATTAAGGAAGGAGAAGACATTACGGCTTTGATAAAAGACATGTTTTCCACCATGGAAAATGCCAATGGCGTCGGCCTTGCGGCTCCGCAAATTAATAAGAGTGTTCGGCTCTTTGTCATAGACAGCAACCTGATGTTGGATGAGGACACGGAGGAAATTGGCATTCGAAGGGCTTTTATCAATCCCATCATTCTTGACGAATATGGGGATGCCTACAGTTTTGAAGAGGGTTGTCTGAGTATTCCAGAGGTGCGGGCAGAAATCATCCGACCGGAAAAGCTTACCTTGGAATATTACGATGAGAATTGGAACTTAAAAGAGGAAGCGTTTTCCGGACTTACGGCCCGGGTCATTCAGCATGAATATGACCATTTGGAAGGAATTCTGTTTGTCGATTACTTGAACGGTCTCAAAAAGCGAATGGTAAAAAGTAAGCTGATAGATATCAGCAAGGGTAAAGTTTCCACGGATTACCGCATGGTATATCGGTAATTCCTTCAGAAAAAGTGGGCGCAATTTGGGCTGACAGGTGACAAATTACCAGCCATTGGATAAGTACTCTATTTTTGAGATTAATTCGTAGGCCTTATGTATGTACAATGGACGAAATACTGCTAATACAGGAGAAAGTAAAGAATACAATAATACTGGGGGAGAGCCATTTCCGTGAGTTTAAAACAGCTTTGGAAGGTAGACCGGAAAAGAAGAAACCACGGCTGACTAAAAAAATCTGTGAAGACATCGGCGAGGCATTAGTTTCATTTGCCAATGCTGACGGAGGGGAAATTTTAATTGGTGTTGAAGATGATGGCACCGTGACGGGTATTCCCCACAGTGAAGATGAAATTAAACAGATGCTCAATGCGGTAAAGACGCACGTTTATTCAGGACAAGAATTGCCTTTAACAACATCTACAAAGTTACTAATTGACGGTGTTCCTGTTTTATTTTTCTCCGTAAACAAGGGTACGACCCAAATTTATCAACTTCCTGACGGACGTTGTGTTAGACGAAAAGACAGATCTACTATACCAGCTTCTGTGGACCAGATTAAATTTGAAAAACAAGAAATAAAATCACGTGAATATGACAGCCAATTTATTGATGGTGCCTTAGTTACTGACCTGGATTTAAATTTGTTACAGGGTTTGGCAAATTCTTATATTAACGGGTTAAGTGTCGAACTTTATCTACAGCAAACAGGACTTGCAATTTACGGGCTTAGTGGATTAAGGCTCAGAAGGGCAGCACTTTTGCTTTTTGCCAAATCGAGTGAAATAAATAGATGGCACTCCCGCTGTCAAATAAGGTTTTTAAAAGTAAATGGTGAGAAACTAGAGTCGGGAGAAAAATACAACGTGATTAGTGATGAGAGTATACAGGGGAACATTCTAGACCTGTGGATCAAGTCTTGGGAAAATCTTAGACCATACTTGGCATACAAGACAGAATTTGGTTCAAGTGCAAAATTTGAACAACGATACACCTACCCTGAGGATGCGTGTAGGGAAACAATTTTGAATGCAATTGCCCATAGGGATTATTCCATTCAAAACGGAATTGAGATTTTCATTTACAGTAATCGAATGGAAATCAAAAGTCCAGGGGCATTGCTTTCGACTTTAAGCATTAACAGTTTGTACCAATTGGAGGGCGCACATGAATCAAGAAATCCACTAATAGCAAGAGTATTGCGGGAAAATAAGCTAATGCGGGAATTAGGGGAGGGAATAAAGAGAATTTTCGATTTGATGAATGAGAGCGAATTGGAGAAACCTGTTCTTTATTCGAATGGACTTTGGTTTAGTGTAACCCTAAACAATAAGACAGTTTATTCTCAGAGACAGCGGGAGTTTCTGAAGTTTTTCACTAATAGTAACTTAACAATTAACCAAAATAAGATTATTTTGCTAGGCATTGATGACCAAGAAATATCTCCTGCTGACATAAAGCATGCGCTTAATAGCGCGGACTTGTTGACTTATAATACTGAGGTAACGGAACTTCGCAATAATGGGCTTTTGGTTGAAATTCGAAATAATGCCAAAGCAAAGAGTTTGGCTTTAAAATTGAAAAAAAAGAAGGATCAAATTGCAAGATTTAAAATTAAAAGGCCGTAAATAGAATTGCAGTTATTTTTTATGAATTTTGAGGTGTGCGGCGTAAAATCTATGTTTTTACCTCAAATCAGCGTTTGGGCACATGAACAAATAGTATTTTCAAGTACAGTCACCGCATGGACACAACTAACTTCTATCAGTATAACTTTGGTCTACATTATGGAAAATCTTAAAATAGCAGGCATACAATCTCCCTTGTATTGGCATGATAGGGGGGCAAACCTGGCCATGTTTGAGGAGAAAATTTGGGAGTTGGAATCGCCAGTTGATCTGATTGTTTTGCCGGAGATGTTTACCACCGGATTCACCATGGAGGCGGAGACAGTTGCGGAACACATGAACATGGACACGACCAAGTGGATGAAACAAATGGCTTCGCAGACCAAGGCCGTGGTTACTGGAAGTATCGTGATGCGGGAAGGGAAGAAATTTTTTAACCGACTTCTTTGGGCTACACCAGAAGGAGAAATTTTATATTACGACAAGCGACACCTCTTTCGCATGGCTAAGGAAGAAGAACACTACACGATGGGTTCTGTACAACCGATTTTTCTACTGAAGGGGTGGAAAATCTTACCCCAGGTTTGTTACGACCTGCGTTTTCCGGTGTGGTCCAGAAACAGGGCAAACGAGCAGGGAGGTTTTGACTATGATTTTTGCTTTTATGTAGCCTCCTGGCCCGCTGCGAGGACAACCGCTTGGGATGTGCTGCTTCCCGCAAGGGCCGTGGAAAACTGGTGTTACACGCTTGGGATAAACCGTGTTGGTATCGATGGAAATGATATTTCCTATGACGGTCATTCCGCTTTGTACGATTTTAAGGGGGATCGACTTTGCTTTGAAGGGGATAAAGAAACAACCCTGCTATTTACCCTGTATGCCGATCAACTTCAGGAATTCCGTTTAAAATTTCCAGCTTGGAAAGATGCCGATTCATTTCGCCTAGACTGAAAATTGGCTAATGATGAACGATCAGTTTTTTGTGGATAACTTCACCACTTACACCGGTGATTTTTAGGATATATACCCCGGAAGCTAACCCGTAAAGACCGATTTCGGTTTCCCTATTTGCTGTAAGTGCAATTCCTTGATGGACTACCTGACCGGAAAGATGAATGATATCCATGCTTGCAGTCTTGCTGGCCAAAATCCAGGTACGCTGTTGGGCGGGATTGGGATAAAGTTTTACCTGTAGCCTTTCGCCGCCGCCATCTCCCGATACCCCAAGTCCCTCCAAATAGAGCAATCCCCCCGCCCGCGTGCCCAGTATCAAATCGTGGCTTCCAACAAAAGGATCCGGAACAGCCGTGATCCAGGTATTTCGACCAAAACGGGATTCCATCCACTGATTTTCGCCAACCATCATCTGAGCTATTTCCATACTGGGATTGCCCATAAAATCAGTCACCGAGCGGAGGATGCCTCGCTGATCGATGGCCAATAGGGTGGGAGAGGCCCCGGGAACCACCGCCACCGTTAATCCCCGATTGACCGGATTGTCTGAAAAACCCAAGAAATCCCTTTCCACCAATTTAACGTCCAGGTTGTTCCCTCCAAAATCCACCGTAAACAAGATCAACTCTCCTGTCTGTCGACCCAAAAGCAGGTAGTCTTTTCCATCGTGTGCAAAAAATTTCAAATCATCCACACCCCGAAGTGAGAAACCGGGTACCTGGCTTTCCTTCCAGGCTTCGGGTTGATCATGGGTAGTCCAAAATATCTTTTTCTCGGGTATCCCGTTGAGGATTTCATCTCCGGTCACAAGGTGTAGGCTGGCTCCAGCCGCAGTTCTGTATGATTGATAGCTCATCTCTCTAAGCTGAAGACTGGTAAGTTTTAGGTAATCTTCATCGGTTGGCCGGAGAGTGCCGTCTTCCAAAGCAAATCGGTAAGCCTTGCTTGAGACTTGCCCGTTTATAATTTGATTGGCGGTCACCACTAGGGTTCCGTTTGCCGAGTTTCCCCCAAAGTAAGGCCTGCTGTTTTCCCCAAAATCAAACATCTC
>JBBQXZ010000218.1:0-8207 GCA_038209145.1 Cytophagales bacterium
GCCAATGACGTGGTAAACCCGGCTGCCCACGACGACCCCTCAAGCCCCATCTATGGAATGCCTATTCTGGAAGTAAATAGGGCAACGAATGTCATTGTGATCAAGCGGGGAATGGCCTCAGGATATGCCGGCATTGAAAATGCGCTATTCTTCGATCCAAAGACACGCATGCTTTTTGGCGATGCCAAAAAGGTCTAGACAGGTTTAGTTACGGAAGTGAAAAACATGTAATTCCCTCTTGGAAACAAGAATCAAGAATGACCAAAAAAAAACCAGGTGGGAGCAATTTCCTGTCTGGTTTTTCTTTGGAATGAATTTTTTAACCATATCAGACATTTAATTTGGAGAAATCTCAGCCGAAACTATCATTCTGAATAAAAAATAAATCTCAACAAATTCTTGAAGATCAGATAGAACCGCCCAATCAACGATCCATCCTGCCAATCAAAAGTAAATATTAACAGATGGGTTTTTGGAGGAAAAGAAATGGCAGTACAACCATCACTGCCGCCAAAATAAAACCTAAAGTATCGTTTCCTACACCAGGGGTTCCGCATCCGCTACACCCCCGGTTATTTAGATGTTGAACCCCATTCGGGGTTTGGAAGTATATGAATCGATAATTCGTAATTATTTGAGAGTCAGAATGAGGCCGATTTCAGCATCATATAAATTCGTTTTCACAAGTTGGGATTTCCGTCAGTGTCCGATTTCAGCCATACCGAGACCATAACTCAAAACCCCAATCTCCATTCATTTCCGCTAGGTGTAGTTTAAAACTACTTCTTTTTGATGAATGGAATTTGCAATTCCATAACGGAAAGAGCTTTTTTATTCTGAATTCATAACCCATAACTCCTAACTGCAATCGTAAACCATAGATCCTAGCCACCAGGCAGACTGAATATCTTCTCCATGACCACCCATTTTTCCCCGGGCTTAGACCAGCGTAAAGGCTGCTGAAGGCTGGACATCAATTTCTCCCAAGCCTGAACAGCTAGATTTTCCTTATCCATTTGGGCTTTTTTGTCAAAATCGAAAGCTTCACCTACTTCCATGATCATAAATAAACGGTTACCGGTCAAATAAATATCCATGACTGTAACATCGGCATCCGTAATACTTTGAATGATCTCTGAGGAAACCTCTAGATGGTGGCTGATATATGAAGCGATGGTTTCGCTGTTGTCTTTCAAATCCAAGGCCAGGCAATAGCGGCGGTTTTCCATAAATCAGATTTTTTCAAACATTTAATTTATAAAACTTAATGGCATTTTCAGACCAAATTTTGGATTGAACTGCTTCCGAAAAATTAGCCAAATAGGCTTCTAAGATACCCTTAACCTCTCCATACGATGCCGCCAACAAGCAAACCGGCCAGTCAGAGCCAAACATAAGGCGATCCTCCCCAAAGACATCCATCATTACATCGAGGTAAGGAAAGAAGTCTTCCTTTTTCCAATTCGTCCAGTCATTTTCCGTTACCAATCCCGACAATTTACAAGAGACATGGGGGCAATTCTTAAATTCTTGCATTAAAAATTTCCAATCATTGATGGATTTATGCTTGATGTCTGGTTTAGCCAAATGGTCGATAACAAAAGAGGCATTTGGATAAAGGCTAACCGTATCCAGGGCTCCTTTCAGTTGATTTGGATAAACCAGGATATCGTAGGAATAGCCCTTAGCAAAGATAATTTCCAACCCTCGCCGAAAATCTGCGTGACAGATATAGTAAGGATCATCTTCATCTTGCAATATATGCCGGAACCCTTTTAATTTTTCAAAAGAGGTAAATTCCTGAAGGCCTTCCATTAAAGATGTCGACCTTAAATCAATCCATCCAACTACACCTTTAATAAACTCGTTTTTTTCCGCCAGTTCCAATAAAAAATGGGTTTCTTCCAGCGTTTGGGCTGCCTGAACGACAACACAGCCGTTTATTTTGTTTTTCTTATAAACATGCGCTAACTCAGCAGGTAAAAAGTCCCTCTTAAGGAGATAAAAGCTATCCGTGATCCATGAAAATTTCTCTGAGTCAAATTTCCAAAAATGCTGGTGGGAGTCTATAATTTTCATAGAAATGGATTTACAATGAACCTGGAAATCTTGGGTGAATATACTTAATTGCTATTCAGGAACCCGATAGACAAAAGCATTTAAATTCATTCCAGCGCCTACCGAAGCAAATAGCAGGTAGTCGCCCGGTTGAAATTGGTGTCCTTCCATTTTTCCCTTAGCTATCAAATCATACAGGATAGGTACGGTAGCCACTGAATTATTGCCCAGAAACCCTATAGACATAGGCATGATGTCTGTTGGAATGTCTTTTTTTCCATATAGCCCAAAAAGCCTTTGCAAAATATTGTAGTCCATTTTGGCGTTGGCCTGATGGATAAGCACTTTTTTGATGGATGATAATGGAATCTGTGCTTTATCCAGGCAATCTTTCAGGGTTTGAGGTACTGTTTTTATGGCATATTCGTATAACTTTCTTCCATTCATTTTCAAAAAAAGGGTTTTATCAGGGAAATCGGGGTTATAAGAGGGTTTCATTTCCAAATATTGTGCCTGCTCCAGCGTATCGGATCTTGTGATGTGTTTGATCAATCCTGCTTGGTGACTACTTTCCCTAGCTTCAACCACCACTGCTCCAGCACCGTCAGAAAAAATCATGGAATCGATGTCATGAGGGTCCGATATTCGGGATAAAGTTTCCGCTCCTATTACCAATATTTTCTTTGCGTCTCCGGATCGGATATAATAATCTGCCTGGATGACACCCTGTACCCACCCCGGGCAGCCAAATGGCAAATCATATGCAACCGTGTATGGATTGGCGATTTTAAGCTTATATTTTATCCTGGAAGCAATTGGCGGACACAAATCTACACGGATATTATCCTTCTGAAGGTCTCCAAAATTGTGCGCTACAATGATATAGTCCAACGATTCTGGATCTATATTTGCGGCCTTGATTGCCTCAAGGGCTGCATAATACCCCATGTCAGACGTTACTTGATCATCTGCAACGTACCTCCTCTCCTTGATTTCTGTGATTTTTTGTAAGGTTCTAACAATTTCAGCATTCGGTTTTGTCAACCTCACTCCCGAACCGTCGTAAAATTCCTTCGTCAAAAAGTAATCGTTTTCAATAATTTTTTCGGGAACATAACTTCCTGAACCTGTCACCACGGTACTCACCAACTGCTCCATAGACTGCATTTAAACTTAAATAAAAAAGGATTGCTAAAGACTTAGCGGGCAAAATTAAAAAAAAACAAATCAATCAGCTAAAACAAATTATTTTATTGATTTGAACACATCAAAAAAAAAGCGGTACAAGACCGCTATCTCTGTTTTTTACAAGTTAGGTTGAGGGGTAGTCCTCAAATACGGTTTTATTTCCTTATAGCCTTTGGGAAATTTTTGAGGAATGTCCTCATTCTTTATTGCCGGCGCAATCACAACATCCTCTCCGTTTTTCCAATTGGCCGGAGTTGCCACTGAATAGTTGGCCGTGAGCTGTAGTGAATCAATAACACGAAGCAATTCATCGAAATTCCTTCCCGTACTTGCCGGATAGGTAATGATGAGTTTGACTTTTTTGTCCTTGCCAATGATAAAAACTGAACGAACCGTGAAACTTTCATTCGCATTGGGATGGATCATGTCATATAGTTCAGATATTTTCTTGTCCTCGTCTGCAATGATGGGGAAATTAACTTCTGTGTGCTGCGTTTCATTGATATCCTTAATCCAGGAATGGTGGCTCGCTATACCATCCACACTCAATGCTATCATTTTGACATTTCTTTTATCAAACTCGGCCTTCAACTTTGCGGCTGCTCCGAGTTCTGTGGTACATACTGGCGTGTAATCTGCTGGATGGGAAAACAAAATCCCCCAACTGTCTCCCAAGTATTCGTGAAAATTGATGCTTCCCACAGTAGTTTCCGCGGTAAAGTCCGGTGCAATATCTCCTAATCGTAGTGACATAGTTTTTAAATTTTGAAGGTTATTCTATAGGTTGAATAGGAAAACCAAAATTGAAGCAGATTAGTTTATCGAATGGATTAATTTTCAACCAATGAGCCAAAAATGAAAAATTTTTTATTTAAGTATAAAGTTTTCCGAGGGAGTAATTTAAAACATTTTTAATTAATTTTCAGTGCTTTGAATACCCACTGCAAATATTTTTTGGCTGTCTTTTGCTTTGTGGGGGAAAGGGGCTATATTTGCATGACATTTCGGAAAAAGGCTAAAAAAGTGTTTAATTTGGTCCGTTCGTCTAGGGGTTAGGACGTATCCCTTTCACGGATAAAACACGGGTTCGATTCCCGTACGGACTACGATTTAGTTCAGAAATGTTACCCGGTCCGTTCGTCTAGGGGTTAGGACGTATCCCTTTCACGGATAAAACACGGGTTCGATTCCCGTACGGACTACAACAAATAATGTTTGTCGTTCTCTATGAATGATAAATTTTGTTTGTGGTTGTTAGTGGTTAAAGTGAATAAAAAAGCCCGTTCTGTTGATCGGGCTTTTTTTTTGATAAAATTGTAATACCCCAAAATGCACCTGAGAGTCCTTAGTTATAACCCTTTTAAAAAAAGAGCGCGAAGGTCGCAAAGAATTAAAAAAATAAATAAGAACTAATCCCATTACAGATCTGTTTTTTTTGTTAAATTTTGGATTTCCAAGGCACGTATGATCCCTATAAAAAGCCAGTTTGGCCTTATTTTGATTTTGGGTGCTTTGAGTACCATCAGTCCTTTTTCCGTCGACATGTACCTGCCGGCATTTCCTTCTATTGCGGATAGCTTGAACACCGATATTGCCACTGTACAACTTTCTCTTACCAGTTACCTGATAGGCATTGCCATTGGCCAATTGTTTTACGGTCCCTTACTCGACAAGTATGGGAGAAAAAAACCGCTCTATGCGGGACTTATCATCTATATATTTGCCTCTTTTGGATGCGCAATGACAAATACCATTGATTCACTTATCTGGATGCGGTTTTTGCAGGCAATTGGCGGGTGTGTAGGCATGGTTGCCGCGCAAGCTTTGGTTAGGGATATTTTCCCCATAAACAAAATCGCACAGGCATTTGCCATGCTTACCTTGGTGATTGCGGTTTCTCCCATGATCGCACCCACCGTTGGAGGCTATTTGGCCACCCAATTGGACTGGCATTACCTTTTTATTGTATTGGGTGCACTGGCATTTATCATTTTATTTTTTACCAAATGGTTTCTACCTGTGGGTGCCCCACCGGACAGGTCCGTCTCGCTCAGACCCCGTCGGGTTATAGGACAGTACATTAAAGTGTTAAAAAACAAACAGTTTCTGACATATATTCTGGTTGGAGGTATAGCTGGTGCAGCCCCGTTTGCCTACATTGGTGGCTCTTCATTTGTTTTTATCGATCTCTACGGATTCAGCGAAACCCAATATGGTTGGCTCTTCGCATTTTTAGCTGTAGCAATGATCGGCTCTACCCAATTGAACCACATACTGCTTCGGAGATTTTCAAACCGACAGATCGTACTGGCTGCTTTGTCCTATCAATTGGTGATTGGCATTATAATCGTTATCGGGATATGGGGAGCCTGGTTTGATGTGTTCACATTCATATTGATGCTATTTGTTTTTCTGACAGGCCACGGATTGAGCATACCCAATTCAGCTGCCTTGTCTCTCAGCCCTTTCAGCAAGCAAGCGGGCAGTGCCTCTGCCATGATGGGATTTATGCGGATGGCCATCGGAGGGATCGTCACCGCCGTGGTAAGCATACTTCACAATGGCACTGCAATGCCCATGGTTAGTATGATGTTTCTCAGCATATTTGGGGGTATGTTCGTGTTGATGCTACATTATCAGGCAAGGAATAAGCGGTTTCACGCCCTTAAAAACAGGCCGTCTCTTGCAGTACAGACCCAACTTTAATAATTTCAATAAAACCAAATTCATTTTATTCCTAATATTTGCAGTACATTCCTGTAATCAGTGATTATTATGGAGAAACAACTTCTAGGTTTCACCCGTTCGATTTGAACAACGAGCAGATTATTGACAAAAATTGGCAGGTATGCTAATCTTAAACTATTACAAAATACCGGGATAACGTGAGTTTTGTCCGAAATCTATCTCTATAAACGATTTAATTTTATAACTTTGCATTTTATTTCATAAAAGTCCCAATTCATTCATGATTTCAGTAGATAATCTTTCCCTCAAATTCGGTAAAAGAACCCTTTTCGAAGAAGTAAGCCTTAAATTTACTCCCGGCAACTGCTACGGGGTAATTGGGGCCAACGGTGCGGGGAAATCCACATTTTTAAAAATTCTTACCAGTGAAATGGACAGTACCTCCGGTCAGGTTAATATTACCCCCGGACAGCGGATGGCCGTTTTATCCCAAAATCACAACGCCTTCAACGAGGATGAAGTTCTGAAAACTGTGATCATGGGCCATAAGAAGCTTTTTAAGATTTTGAAGGAAAAGGATGCCATTTACCTGAAAGAGGATTTCTCTGAGGCCGATGGGAACCGGGCTGCGGAACTGGAAGCCGAATTTGCGGAAATGGATGGATGGAATGCTGAAAGTGATGCTGCTTCACTTCTTTCGGGATTGGGGGTAACTGAAGACCTGCATTACGAGAAAATGAAAGACCTTGCCGGTGACATAAAAGTGCGGGTGCTGTTGGCACAGGCCTTATTTGGCAATCCCGACATCTTAATCCTTGATGAACCTACCAATGACCTGGACGCAGAAACCATCAACTGGTTGGAGGAGTTTTTGGTGAATTTCAAAAACCTGGTAATTGTAGTTTCCCACGACAGGCACTTCTTGGATACGGTTTCCACCCATGTTGTCGATATAGATTTTGGCAAAATTAATATTTATAGCGGAAACTATACCTTCTGGTATGAGTCTTCCCAACTTGCCGCCAAGCAAAAGACGGATCACAATAAGAAAGCGGAAGATAAGCGAAAAGAACTCATGGCATTTATTGAGCGATTTTCTGCCAACGTGGCCAAGTCCAAGCAGGCAACGGCAAGGAAGAAAATGCTCGAAAAACTCAATGTGGACGAAATCAAGCCTTCCAGCAGGAAATACCCCGGCATCATCTTCAAACCGGAACGAGAAGCTGGAGATCAGCTTCTTTTAACGGAGGAGCTCACGCTTTCGTATGAAGGGACGATCTATTTTAAGGATGTTAACCTCATGGTGGACAAAGGAGACAAGATTGCTTTTGTATCCAAAACCAAACAGTCCGTCACCAAATTTTTTCAAACCATCATGGAGGAAGTTTCCCCAAGCAAGGGTTCTTTCAGGTGGGGTGTGACGATTAACAAGGCCTACTTGCCCAATGACAATTCGGGTCATTTTAATACTGATATCAAACTCATCGACTGGCTGGGCCAATACTCTGACAACCAAGAGGAAGCTTATGTGCGGACTTTTTTGGGAAGAATGTTATTCACTGGAGAGGAATCTTTCAAGAAGGCTTCCGTGCTGTCAGGTGGGGAAAAAGTCCGCTGCATGGTTTCTAAGATGATGCTTCAGAATCCCAACTTTTTGATATTGGATGAACCTACCAACCACCTGGATTTGGAGTCTATCCATGCGCTCAACAATGCCATCATTGATTTCAACGGGACGGTGCTGATATCCTCCTTTGACCATGCCTTTGTCCAGTCCGTAGCCAACCGGATCATTGAATTTACCCCAAAGGGAACCATTGACCGACGAATGCCTTATGACGATTACCTGGAAAATGCCGAAATCAGGGCACTTCGGGATAAAATGTACGGCAAATAATATCCATCTAGGACCTTGCTGGCTTTTGCGATTATAGGATACTTGCTTTTGACCATGCTGTTGGGGGCATGGGCTTCCAAGAGGGTGAAGAACTCCAAAGACTTCATGCTGGCGGGGAGACAGCTTCCCTTATTTCTCAGTGCTTCCGCGCTTTTTGCAACCTGGTTCGGTTCCGAGACGATATTTGGAGCTTCTTCCGAATACCTGGAACACGGGCTATTGGGCGTCATCGAAGATCCCTTTGGCGGGGCATTGTGCCTGTTGCTTTTTGGTATATTCTACCTGAAACCGATCTATCGCATGAACTTGATGACCTTGGGTGATGTCTTCCTTAAGTTGTTTGGAAAGCGGGTGGAACTGCTGACGGCCATATTTA
>JBBQXZ010000219.1:0-8177 GCA_038209145.1 Cytophagales bacterium
CTGCACTTCTTTACCATTACTTTGTATCTTTGCGGTGGAATGTTGGATGAGATTATTGCACTGGTAAAAAAAGAAGCCACGCTGGAGTGGAGACAGAAATATGCCTTGAATGGCATATTACTTTACGTAATTAGTACGGTCTACATCACTTATCTTAGTATTGGAGTAAAAGGAGGCACCGTCCAAATCCCAACCTGGAATGCACTCTACTGGATCATCATCCTTTTTTCAGCCGTGAATGCCGTTGCCAAGAGTTTTATTCAGGAGAACTCGGGCAGGCAGCTTTATTATTACATGATTGCTTCGCCCGAATCCATCATTCTTTCCAAAATTTTGTACAACACCTGCCTGACACTCCTACTATCTGTATTGGGCTATGTGGTTTTTTCGGTGGTTATGGGAAATCCCGTTCAGGACCAGCCCATGTTTCTTTTAAACTTACTGTTGAGTTCGATTGGTTTTTCCTCCTGCCTGACCATGGTTTCTTCCATTGCGGGTAAAGCAGGAAACAACGGCACACTCATGGCCATACTGAGTTTCCCCATTTTAATCCCCATCTTACTGCTGTCCATTCAGATCTCCAAAAATGCCATTGACGGATTGGACAGGGGAGTTAGTCTGGACAAAATCATCACTTTACTCGCCATCAATGGAGTAATAGCAGCTACCTCCTACCTGCTGTTTCCTTATATCTGGAAAAGCTAAATATCCACCGATCAAACTGCCAAAAGCAGTCTAATCACGGCTGTACGACCTTGATCAAATAAAACCTATAAACTAGAAGATATAGGGATTTATACCTTACTTTTGCAGTAAGATTACTTGTAGATATTCTATGAAAGCAACTTGGTGGAAAGTATTGGCCGTAGCACTCTTGGCCTATACCCTTATCGCCGGATTATTGGCTGATGTTCCCAGACTTCCCATTCTCAACGAAACCATCCGGGCATTATATTTCCACGTAGCGATGTGGTTCAGCATGCTTGCCATGCTTACGGTGGGAATCATATACAGCGTCAAATACCTGAAAAACGGAAGGTTGGAAGACGATGACATGTCCTTGGAATTCACTAAAGGCGCCATTCTTTTCGGTGTCATAGGAATTGCAACGGGCAGTTTGTGGGCCCGCTTTACCTGGGGCGCTTACTGGACCAATGACCCAAAGCTAAACGCAGCTGCCATCGGACTTTTGATGTACTTTGCCTACCTTATCCTAAGAAATTCACTTACAGACATCTTTCAACGGGCAAAAATCAGTGCCGTGTACAGCATTTTTGCGTATGCTGCTTTTATCCCGCTTATATTTATTTTGCCAAGACTCACAGACAGCCTACATCCGGGAAACGGAGGCAACCCCGGTTTCAACGCGTATGACATGGACAGTCAGCTGCGCACCGTCTTTTACCCTGCTGTCATAGGGTGGACGCTGCTTGGCACCTGGGTCACCACCATACGGGTAAGGTATAGAAGACTGGAGCGAAAAATGGAAGAAAAAATGATAAACCAATAAGTCAATAAATATATGAAAAGATTAGTGTTCGTTTCACTGCTAATGCTGTCCCTTTCGGTTTACGCGCAGGATAAAATCGAAATTACCGGCGAAGACTATCAGAACACCCAAGTAGAAATGGCTGACATCATGCGGTCCAATGGAAAAATCTACGTTTTGACAGGAATAATTGGAATTGTTTTGGGGGGAATTTTGGTTTATGTGGTACAGACTGACAGAAAGATATCCAATCTGGAAAAACAATATAAAGAGTTATCATGAAAAAAGGACATATCATAGGACTGGGCATCATTGGCGTAGCCATCATGATCATCATCACTTCCATAGGAGACGCAAGTACCTATGAAAGTTTCTCAACTGCACGAAAACTTGCCACAAACGGCAACGATAATGCCATACACGTTGTGGGCGGACTGAAAAAAACTGAATCTGGACAGGTAATGGGTCTTGAGGTACATGAAGATAAAACATCGTTTACCTTTTTGATGGTTGACAACAATGGAGACGAACAGCAAGTTTACTACAACGAACCCGTACCGGCAGATTTCGCCCGATCGGAGCAGGTGGTGGTCATCGGATCTTTTCGAAATGAAGAAATATTTGTAGCTGACAAAATCCTCATGAAATGTCCCTCCAAATATCAGGAAACTGATGTGAAAGCCGCTTCTCTATAATCTTCCTGTTGCATACCTCCAAAATTAACCCCTCCGGATAATGATGAATACCTTTGTTGGTAATTTGGGGCATTTCATGGCAATTATTGCCTTTGTGACTGCCATCATAACTGCCTTTTCATATTACAGTTACATTAAAGCACCCGAACACGAAAAAGCCTCCTGGCGACTGTTTAGCCGGGTAATGTTTTATATTCATGCTGTGGCGAGTGTGGGGATTGCCATCTCGCTATTCGAAATTATCTACAATCACCGCTTCGAATATTTCTACGCCTATTCTCACTCCTCCAAAGCACTGCCGGTGCATTATATGATTTCCAGTTTCTGGGAGGGACAAGAGGGTGCTTTTATTCTTTGGATCTTTTGGAACGTTGTCTTGGGCCTTATTCTCATCCACACCAATAAATTCTGGGAAGGGCCTGTGATGGTAGTTTTTGCCCTTGTGCAGGCGTTTCTGGTTTCTATGATCTTGGGTGTAGTGATCGGTGATCTCAAGCTGGGAAGTTCTCCGTTCATTTTGCTGCGGGATATCTCAGAAGCTCCGATTTTCCAGATTAACCCGGACTTTATCCCAAAGGATGGAACTGGGCTAAATCCCTTGTTACAGAATATATGGATGGTCATCCATCCGCCTACCCTTTTTCTGGGGTATGCTTCCACTTTGGTACCTTTTGCCTTTCTGATGGGAGGCCTGGCCATGAAGCGCTATTCCGAATGGGTAAGGCCGGCTTTGCCCTGGGCTATTTTCTCTGCCATGATATTGGGTATGGGCATCATTATGGGTGCCTATTGGGCCTATGTGACGCTTAATTTTGGAGGTTATTGGAATTGGGATCCCGTGGAAAATGCAGTCTACGTCCCCTGGCTCATCATGGTGGCATCTATCCATACCATGATCACCTACAAGAAGAGCAGCACGGCACTGAAGACCTCCATCGTGTTGGTAATAGCTTCATTTATTTTAGTCCTTTATGCAACATTCTTGGTAAGAAGCGGTGTACTCGGTGATTCTTCCGTACACTCGTTTACCGATCTGGGGCTATCAGGTCAGTTGCTGATCTACATGTTGTTCTTCTTGGTCATAGCCATTTTCCTTTCCGTAAAAGAATGGAAAAATATTCCAACCTCCGAAAAAGAAGCATCTGTTTATTCCCGGGAATTCTGGATTTTCATCGGTGCGACCACGCTGGGCTTAATGGCTTTTCAGGTCATATTACCCACTTCTATCCCGGTATATAATGCCATTGTAGAAGGATTGGGAGGGATTTCCAATATGGCTCCTCCCGCAGACCCGGTAGGATTCTATACCAAATTCCAGCTTTGGTTTGCCGTTGCTTTAGCCTTATTGACGGGTGTGGGACAGTATTTCTGGTGGAATAAAATGGATAAGCAGGAGCTTAAAAATTCATTGGTGACACCTTACATCATTTCTATGATTCTGGCCGCACTCATTATCACGCTTGGAAAAGTTTATGATATCAGCTATATCGTGGTGGTATTGGCTGGAGCCTTTACCATAGTAGCCAACGGATCCATTCTCATCAAGTTAATCAAAGCCAAAACCTTCAAGCTATCCGGTGGATCCCTAGCCCATATCGGCCTGGGTATGATCCTAATTGGGGTCATGTTTTCTTCTGGGTATTCCGATACCATTTCCATCAACATGTCGGGCATGACCTACAAGAAAGATTGGGAAGATAATCTAAACAAGGAAAACGTCTTACTTTGGATCAACAAGCCGCTTCAGATGAAAGATTACGAAGTAATCTATCGGGGCAGGTACAAAAAGGTCAAAGGCTTTCCCGGATATGTCAAAGCAGATTTATTGGAATCTGTAGAAGGTGTCAATGCCGCAGTTGCGCTGCAGGATATTGACTCCAAAGGAAAAACATATTTCACAAAAGGAGATTCGGTAAGCTACGTGTTGGAGGAAAACAGCTATTTCAAAGTGGAATATTACCAGGAAGATGATTTAAAATTCACCTTGTTCCCCATGTCCCAGCCAAACCCTACCATGGGTTTGATTTCCTCTCCCGACTCCAAAAGATACCTTTCAAAAGATCTGTACACCCACGTATCGGCCATCAACGACTACGAGGAACCCGAATGGAAAGAGGATCAGTTTGAAAATTCCGAACCGGGTGGACAGTTTTTCATGAATGATTTTGTCACCATCTTTGAGGGCACGGAGCTTATAAGCGATCCCCAAGAGTTAAAAGACCTGAGTCTTAAAGAAGGGGATATTGCCATCCGTGCGAAACTCAGTATTATGGACAATGACGTGGAGCGGCTTATCCAGCCAATGTTTCTTATCCGTGACAACCAAGTTGGAAAAATAGCGGCCATCGATTCTGATCTTGGAATCAAAGTGGAGATTGACAATATTATGCCGGAGGAAGGAAAGTTTGTATTCAAATACAACACCTACCAGAAAGATTATGTCGTCATGAAAGCTTCTGTAAAGCCTTTTATAAATGTGCTTTGGTTAGGCACCATCATCATGTTGATTGGATTTGGAACGGCCATTTTCCGGCGCTACGATGAATTTACCAAAATGCGAAATAAAGGCTTGGAATAAAGTCCCCGCACATCTATCTTTCTAAAACCCCTTCCAAGGGGTTTTATTTTGACTGTTAAGTTTGTTTTCTCATGAAGTTTGACATCGCCATCCTGGGCTCCGGTAACGTGGCCTGGCACCTCAGTGCCGCACTGGAAAACGCCGGACATGAAATAACCGAGGTGTACAGCCGTAACCTGGACCATGCCCGTAAAATCACGGGAAGGCTGTATGCCACAGAAGCTACGGACAGGCTGGATTTCTCTGAAAGTAAAGCCATGGTGTTTATTATTGCCGTTGCGGATCAGGCGATCTCCGAGGTGGCAGACGCAGTCATCCTCCCTGAAAACAGCATCTTGGTACACACCAGCGGGAGCATGGGACTAGAGATCTTGGAGTACAGTTCGGCGAGTTATACGGGGATTTTTTACCCCTTACAGACCTTTAGTCAAAAAAGGGAACTTGATTTTGCCGATGTTTCCATACTTCTGGAATCCGAAGATCAGGAAACACTCCTAATCCTTAAAAAACTGGCATCCAGCCTTAATTCTCCCCATTATACCGTAAAATCCAAAGACCGCAAAGCCGTGCATGTTGCCGCTGTATTTGCAAGCAATTTCACCAACCACCTGATTGGGATTGCTGAAGAGATAATGAACCGACAAGGTTTGGATGTCGAGATGCTCAAGCCACTTATCATCGAACAAATCAGCAAATGCCTCCAAATCGGTGCGAGAGGTGCCCAGACAGGCCCTGCCATCCGGGAAGATTTCCCAACCCTGGAGGCACATCATCAGTTTTTGAATTATAATGAGCAATTGGCGGAAATTTACCGCCTGATATCCCAAGATATATTGGATACCAATTGATGTGGTTAGCTGGAAAGGCTTATTCCTGTACTTACGCTGACAAGTTTCAGCCATCCAGTATCCGTTTTCCACAAAACCTGAATTCGGCTATTCGTCAAACGAGTAAAAGAAGAGGATTAATTGGATTTTGTAAGAATTTTTGCCCCGCTTTTTATTTAGGGGAAAATTAAACATATTGGACAACCCAAAGCTTATTCGAGCAGCGTCTAACCTACCAACAGTGCCCATATGACCAAAAAAATAATTGAAAAAACCAGCACACTAACCCTGCATTCCTGGTCCTCCCTGTCGAGTGAGATTCAGGAGTTGGTCACTAGAGCGAAGGAAGCAACAGAAAATGCCTATGCCCCATATTCAGGATTTATGGTGGGTGCTGCCGTGCTTCTCCAAGACGGGCAGGTATTTACGGCAAACAATCAGGAAAACGTTTGTTTCCCGGTAGGTGTATGTGCCGAAAGGATCTTATTGGGATACACACATGCCAATTTCCCCCAAATCCCCCCCATAAAACTGGCAATCGTAGCCAGAAGAGCTGCCGGGAAAGAGGACTATGCCACCGTCACCCCCTGTGGCCTTTGCCGGCAGTCAATCAGTGAATACGAGATGAAGTTTGGTCAGCCCATTGAGCTTTTCATGTATGTGCCCTCAGGCGAAGTATTACAGGCGAGTGGCATTGATCAATTGCTGCCTTTTAAATTTGAAGATCTCAACAAATAAATACCATGAGTGACTCCAGCATACAGCAGGTAACCTATAGGCAGCAAAGCAATTTTTTAACCTCACAACCCCCTACCGGGTCAGAAAAAGAAATCTGGCTGGTTCTCCACGGATATGGTCAACTCGCGGAATTTTTTTTACGCAAATTCAGGCCTTTCTTCAATCATTCCCGATTATTTGTGGCCCCGGAAGGCATCAACCGATCCTACCGGGAAGGATTTTCGGGCCGTGTGGGAGCCAATTGGATGACCAAGCATCATCGGGAAAACGACATTGTAAACGGCATGAATTACCTCAATGCAGTGGTGGATAAGGTATTGATTCCTTTTAATATTATGCCTGAAATTAACGTATTGGGTTTTTCTCAGGGAGCTGCCAGCGTAAGCCGCTGGGTAATACAAAGCCGCTATGCTGTTGAAAAAATGGTACTGTGGGGAGGTGGACTGGCCATTGATCTAGATAGAGATCAACTAAAGGAGAAAGCGAAAAACCTCCACCTTATCCTGGCAACCGGGGATAATGACCCGCTGATCACACCCGAAAAAATGAAAGAACACCTGGAACATATAGGTACATTGGCCTTACAAAAATTCAGCAACTTCACTTATGCCGGCGGACATGATCTGGACGAACTCCTATTACGTCAAATCCTCGAAATAGAAAACCTATGAAATAGGCAAAACCCCTAATTTGGATGTAAATTACCCAACCGATAATCTTGATTTCGTAGGCGATTTTTATTTTTAGTGGTATATTGTTGCGTCATGTCAACCAGATCTTATGAAATCCATTCCTTTAATTGCGCTATCCCTACTTGTATTTGGTTTACTTACCCTACCTTCCTGTGAAGATGCTCCAACTACCACCAAAAAGTGGTATAAAGGAAACCTGCACACGCACTCCTACTGGAGTGATGGGGACGAGTTTCCGGAAGTAATCATGAATTGGTACAAAAGTCACGGGTATAACTTTGTAGCCTTAACCGACCACAATATTTTTGCGGAAGGGGATAAATGGATTACCTTACGGGAAGACAGCGTCTATCAGGCTGCCTTTCAAAATTACTTAAAAGCATACGGGGAGGATTGGGTGGAATATAAAGTCGAAGGGGACACTACTCAGGTAAAGCTAAAGACCTATGCTGAGTATGCCCCGCTTTTTCAGGAAGATGAACGCTTCCTGATGATTCCGGCGGAAGAAATATCGGATGGCTATAAAGGGAAACCCCTGCATCTGAACATTACCAACTTGGACAAGCTGTTTCTTCCTCAGGGGGGAGAAAGCGTGGCCGAGGTGCTTCAAAATAACATCAATGCCGTATTGGAGCGGAGAAGTGAAACCGGCCAACCCATGATGGTGCACATCAACCATCCCAATTTCGGATGGGCCATCACGCTGCAAGACATTGTCAAGCTCAAAGGGGAACGATTCTTCGAAGTGTACAACGGGCATCCCCAGGTTAACAACCTTGGGGATGATATCCGGATGGGCTATGAACGGATGTGGGATTATGTCAATATCGCTTACATGCAAAAAGAGCAACCCCTACTCTACGGACTGGCGACGGATGACAGCCACAATTACCATCATCTGGGGGCTACATTCAGCAATTCAGGGCGTGGCTGGGTGATGGTACGTGCAGACTCCCTTCAACCCGGCTCTTTAATAGAAGCCCTGGAGGCTGGAGAATTTTATGCCACCACCGGTGTCACCTTGGAGGATTTTTCATTCAAAAACAACAAACTTACCGTCAAGGTAGCACCTGAAGAGGGCATTTCGTACACCATCGAATTTATCGGATGCAAAAAAGGAGAAAAGGAAACGGTCGTGCTCAAAGAAGAAAAGGGAAC
>JBBQXZ010000220.1:0-8117 GCA_038209145.1 Cytophagales bacterium
CTCTATTATCAATGGCTATTCTGATGTTGTATCAACTCATTGCTGGTTTATATTTTGTTATGACAACTTATTAACAAGCTATATTTTGGGGACTTTATTTCTTTTTGTGGTAGGGCCATATAAAGGTTATAATTCAGCATGTTATCCTTTATGCGTGGTTTAAATTACTATTGTTTGTTTCTCTCAAGTCATACTATTTATTTTATACAACCCACTTATTAATTTAACACGAGAATCTATTATTTGAAAAAATTATAATTATTTTTTTTGTAAAAGATATACGCAGTTATGCTTTTCATATCTTTTTAAATTTATTTCTAGGTTCTAAAATGCAATTTTTATCCCGAAATTTTGGTTATCTATTTTTTGATTGGGAAACCTTATTATATTATCCCGTAAATCTAAATACTTTAAGTTCGTTAGACCATTTATTTCTTTTGGCAATTCTTTGAACTGATTGTTATTAAGGTATAGTGATTCTACCTGATTTAGTTTGAAGATATTTTTGGGTAAAACTTTTAATCCATCATTTTCTAGGTGCAGGGATTTTAGGTTAGGCAATCCACTTAAAATAGGAATGTTTTTTTGTAATTGGAAGTATTTATTATCATTTAAATACAACTCCTGTAAGTTTGTCAGGTTACTAAACGTTAACGGTAATATTTTAAAATCGTTTCCACTCAAATCGAGCACTTTAAGGTTTTTTAGATTGCCAATACCTGACGGTATTTGTTTGAGGTGATCGTTCTTTAAGCTTAAGAATTGAAGGTTAGGGAATTTTGACCAAATACTGTCAGAGATTTGGAAATTTTGATCGCTCAAATTTAACCTAAAAACATTTTCGGGGTTTTGTAGCGCTTCTTCTAAATTTGAGAATTCTTTGTCAAGCTGGGTAGATTCGGTTGGAGATTGCGCTTTTACACTTTGTAATAGAAGAGTAGAAAGCACTAGGAGTAATACTGAATTTTTTATCATATTTAGTCGATTTCAAGAAGTAGCTGATCGAACGACTGAGAAAGTTGCTATAATTAATTTTTCCCTGTCCATTTTTAATTTTGTCTACAGGGTGCCTTCCTCCTAAAACTGTGTTTGGCTTTTCCTTTAATTTATAACAGTTAATTTCTTCTTTTGTTGATGCATTGTTTTAAAATTCTGACTATCGTATTGTATCTTCCAAAAGAAATGGAGTTTTACCACAAAGCCTGATTAGAAAAACTAAACTTGCACATAACTGCTAAACTGTCTCAGGAACGCTGACTGTCCCGCATTAGGTGAAAATCCCGACCTGGCGGTAGGTGCAGTCTCTTCCTAAGTTGGACAACTGGTGTCGAAGATATCAAATAATTTTGAATGGTGATGTCATAAAGCCGAAGTATTTCGGTAGCCTTTGTGGTGGTATTTCAGTATTTTGCGCCGCTTTGGCGCCTCATTTCAGCTTTATTTCAAATAATCAATTTTTCATTATTTAATCTCAGAGTTATGCAATGTAACCCAAGCAAAATTGTTTGATCCAGTAAGTTGGATAACTGCAAGGATCACCTGGTCATTTGCCCCAACGGACCAGAGTTTTACCAGGCCGGTTAAAATTTTGAATTTGATGTCATTCAGACCTTTTAAAGAATAATCAGACTGCAATAATAGTTAGTTTCGGAAAACCTGGAGACAAAAATAATTAAATCAATAATTTTGAAAGAATTCTCAATAATTTTAAATATTTTTGTAAAAGTGTCAATGTGAATAAAAAAAATTCACGATCCAAGAATTTTAACAACCTTGCCCTTAATTACTATTTATAATGATTTAAACAAAGATTAACTATGAAAAAACCTAAACTAAGTATTATTACACTTCTGTTCCTATTTGGTTGCCAAATGGCATGGGCGCAGCAAACTGTAAGAGGACAGGTCCTTGATGATGAGCAAAACAGTTTACCCGGTGTGGGAATTCTCATCAAAAACACCTTCACCGGGACTGTCACGGATAACAATGGAAATTACACCCTGGCGGTACCGGGTGAAGGAAGCATGCTGGTATTTTCTTCCATTGGTTTTGTTAGCCAGGAAGTACAGGTAGGTAATCAATCTATTATTAACATCAATTTGGTTCCTGATATCCAGGCCTTGGGTGAGGTAGTTGTAACTGCCTTGGGAATAGAGAGAGATACAAGGACTCTGGGTTATTCTGTTTCTACCATAGATGGTTCCAGTATGGATAAGGCAAGAGAAACCAATGTAATCAATTCCCTACAGGGAAGGGTTGCAGGCTTGAATATCAGTGCCGGCAATGGCGGACCTGCCTCCTCTTCCAGAATCAACCTCCGAGGAGTAAGTAATTTCAACGGTGGAAGCCCACTTTTTGTCATCAATGGTGTACCAATGGACAATTCGTCAAGGGGTAATGCGGGAGAATGGGGCGGTTCCAACAATGGGGATGGTATAGCCAATATCAACCCGGATGATATTAAGGATATGACTGTGTTAAAAGGAGCAACGGCAGCTGCGCTGTACGGTACCCGGGCCGCAAATGGAGTAATCTTGATAACTACCAAGGAGGGGAAAGCAGGCCAGGCACTATCTGTAGAATACACCGGCAATCTTCAGTTTGACCAGGTCATTAATTTTACGGATTTCCAGTATGAGTACGGGCAAGGTACGCAAGGCAATAAGCCTACGGATGTGAACAGTGCCAGGGTATCCGGTCTGGAAAGCTGGGGGGCAAAACTGGACGGTTCCCAATATACCCAGTTCGATGGCAAGCAATATCCCTATTCAGCTGTCAGGGACAATATACAGCAATTCTATAGAAATGCCCCATCCTTAACCAATTCAATTGCGGTTTCCGGTGGCAATGAAATGACCAATTTCCGCCTTTCCATGTCTTCTCTGGATTCAAAATCCGTACTTGAAAACAGTGGTATTAAAAGGAAAACCTTCAATTTGAATGTGAACCAGAAAGTAACTGACAAACTGGAGGTAAGTGTCATGGCGAATTACATTGACCAGCAGGATCAAAACCGTGCAGGCCTGAGTGATTCTCCGATGAATGCCAACTTCGGAATAACCTTTTTGGGCACCAGTTTCGACCAGGCGGCCTTGCGACCTGGTTTTGACCCAATAACCGGAGCGGAAACGGTTTTCAGTGACAATATTTTCGTGACCAACCCTTATTTTGTAACCAGCCAGTACAGAAATGATATAGGAAGGAAAAGACTGATATCTGCCATATCTGCTACTTACAGGATTAAGGATTGGATGAATTTCCTTGTGAGGATGGGATATGACAACATCAACGACGAAAGTTTCGGCATTACCCCCTGGGGAACCGCCTATTCTAACTTGGGAGGTTTGAATCAGAATAAGTCGACGGCAGTTGAGATGAACATAGATGCTTTGTTGACAATTAACAGGCAGATCAGTGAAGATCTTGGTTTCAATGTGGCCCTCGGTGCAAACCTGAGAAAGAACGAAAGAGAAAGTATCGGAATTTCCGGAAGCCAACTAAGTATTCCTTACCTTTATAACATCAACAACACGTTAGCCAGGAACCAAGGTTATGGTTTTAATGAGAGACAGGTACAGTCAGCTTACTACACAGCTGATTTTGATTATAAAGATTTCTTGACTTTAACCACCACAGGAAGATATGATATCTATTCTACGCTTCCTGCGGCCAATAGAGGTATTTTTGCTCCTTCGGTTTCTACGAGCTTTGTTTTTTCCGAATTGGTGGATATTCCTTCCATGTCCTTCGGTAAATTAAGGGCTTCCTATGCACAAACAAGTGGCGAGGCCTTTGATGCTTATTTGACCTCCCAGTATTATTCTCTGGGCCAGACCATCAATGGTTTCCCACAGGGTGGGTTCGGTTCCCAGTTGCCAAATGTGGATTTGAAGCCATTTAGGCTGACAGAACTGGAGTTTGGTTTTGATGTCCGATTTCTTAGAGATCGTTTGGGTGTGGATTTTGCCTTTTTCGACAGAGAGACAACGGATGAAATCGTTAGCGGGCCACTCTCCATCACCACGGGATTCGGCTCTCAGGTGCTCAATCTAGGTTCTACCAGAAATACCGGCATGGAATTATTGGTTACGGGAAAACCTGTTTTGACCAACGCTTTCAAATGGGATGTGGCCTTTAATTTTACCACTATAAAAAACACCATTGTCGATATAGACGGAGAAGGTGGTACGGAGACCCTTGGGCTGGGTACCTACAGACCACTGAATGCCAATATTGCGCACGTAAGGGGTATGGCAGCGGCTCAGGTAATGGCTTACGATTACAGGTATGACGCTAGTGGGAATGTAATTGTTGGAAGCAATGGTATACCGGTAAGAGGAGATTTAACGCCAATGGGTTCTGCATTGCCAAGAATTTACGGTGGATTAAATAACGACTTTAGCTACAAAAACTTCAATTTCTCATTCCTCATTGACTACAATTTTGGAGCAAAGGTCTTGTCCGCAACCAACCATTATGCCATAGTGAGAGGTCTTCATCAAAGAACATTGGAGGGTCGTGAAGGAGGGGTTGTAGCCTCAGGGGTAAATGCAGAAGGAGCTGTAAACACAGTTAATGTCCCTGCCTTTACCTACTATCCACAGTTGGCAACCAATATTTCAAGACTATCTGTGTTTGATGCCGATTTTATCAAATTGAGACAGGTGGTTTTGGGGTATTCCCTGCCAAAATCCCTGTTTGAAAGACTACCATTTGAACGGGTGTCTATTTCAGCCGTCGGAAGAAACCTTTGGACTATGTTGAGATATACGGAGAATTTTGACCCTGAAGCTGGTTTTTCCTCGGATCTCCGGTCGGCAGGATTGGAAGGTTCTCAGATACCTTCAACAGCCACTTATGGTTTCACGCTCAATGTTGTATTTAAATAAACATGACCATTATGAAAAAATATTTAATATTGTTTATTTCCCTGGGAGTTATTCTGGTTCAGGGCTGTACCGAAAATTTTGATGAAATCAATACAGATCCCACCAGATCCAGCGAATCTACCTGGAATCCAAATTTCTTTCTCCCCAGCGTACAAAATGGGGTGATCAATTTGGGTTATGGCAGTATGTTGTACCAAAGCACCATGATGCAGGTTCTGGCATCTACTTATAATTATTTCGGTAACGGAGATAAATATATCAACACGCAAAATTCAGCAAGTTATCAGGCATCCATCTTTGAAAACACCTACGGTGTTGGGACAGCCCTGGCAGAAATGATCCGATTGACAGACGGAGTTGAACGGTTCCATAATCTGCACCAGATAGGCAGGATTATGCAGGTATTAAACATGCAGAAGGGTACAGATACCTATGGTGATATGCCCTATTCAGAGGCATTTAATGCCAAGGAAGGGATAAAATTCCCGGTATACGATACACAGCAATCTATTTATATGGCCATGCTTAATGAATTGGAGCAGGCTACCGCGGCTTTGGATAATAACAAACTACTGCCTACCGGAGACCTATATTACGCTGGAGACATCAATAAATGGAGAAAATTTGGCTATTCCTTGATGTTAAGGGTGGCCATGCGGTTAACAAAGGTAGATTTGCCCACAGCAAAGGCTTGGGCCGAAAAGGCGGCAGCTGGGGGGGTATTTACCTCCGTTGATGACAATGCCAGGTTTCGGGGCGATCCCAATTCCGCGCAGTCCAGTTATTTCGGTGTTTTGCAAGTGGCAGATGACTTCAGAGAGGTACGTTGGTCCAAGACACTTGTGGATATCTTGAAATCGACCAATGACCCCAGGTTAAGTGCAATTGCCGAGGTGCCCGCCCCCGGAGCTGCCAATAACGCAAACCAAACATTGGTAGGGAACAATGCATTTGGCGTACAAACCGGTTTGCCCAATGGATTTGATTTATCAGGTGGTCCATTTGATATAAGAAACAGCAATACATTCCCCGGACCTACAGGATCAGGTAATGATATTGCGCCGCTTGGTAATTACTCCAGACCGAGAATTTCAGTTTATCTGAAAAGAGCCGGAACGCTCATTGTACTCACCTACGCGGAAACGGAATTGTTGTTGGCAGAGGCCCGTGCAAGGGGATGGAACGTACCTGGTACAGTTGAAGGACACTACAACAACGGGGTTTTAGCTGCTATGGCTACCATGTCCCAACTGGACGCCTCAGCTGCGATACCAACTACAATTTCCCAGAACTATCTGACGGCCAACCCCTTGAATGTGTCTTCTCTAGAAGCCTCCCTGAGAATGATCAATACCCAATATTGGATTGCGACGGGTAGTATGTTTAATTTTATGGAAACCTGGCACAACTGGAGAAGATCTGGATATCCTCAGCTTACTCCTGTAAATTACCCCGGAAATGTCACGAACGGGGTAATCCCGAGGAGAATGATTTACCTTCAAACTGAAATTATCAATAACGGCGACAATTATAGCCAAGCTGTAGCCCGTATATCAGGTGGAGATGAATTGACCGGCAGGGTCTGGTGGGATAAATAACCGATCCAATTAAATTTAAAAGCAGCCCCAATTATTTATGATGGGGCTGCTTTTTTTGTTTTAGGTAGGCCATGCAATAGGATGAAAGTCCCTCGAGAGTTTTAATACCAGTCCTATGCGCCGCTTCATTCTCAACAAAATAGGTTTTGTATCAGCGATAAACGGGATTTTTCCACACTTACATACGGCTGAACAATGAAACAGAGCCATCAATTTTTTCTAACTGCCCTATATCAAACGGAACTTACGGGGGTGTGAGGACAATAGGACAATATTTTCCATCTTCCTAGTCGATCTTAAGGGTAACTTTCTTCCTGTTTTGAGTTTGTTGGTCGGCTTTCGGTATTTCACCTTCCGATTTACCTATGACTGCTACGCCTTTAGGTTGAAACCTATATCATATTCTATTTTTAAAGATGGATTAGGCCACATAAATTGCTTTTTAAATTTTAAACTTACATAGGCTTTCTGGCGTGATGTTTCATAGTCACCATCAAACTTTTGAATTTCATCAATGGGTCTAATGTAAAACGCCATTATGTTTTCTCTACCTTTCTGTCGATCAGTGAATAATACATCTTTATTAATGGCAGAAACCGTACCTGATCCCAATACCTTAGATGCAACCGTGGCAGATTAATCGTGTGTGATGTCATGTGATTATTAAAAACCTCACGATCTCACCTTATTTTGATAGGTTTTGGGCATTGATTAAAATTTTCCATTCATCAAGCGAATTAGCTGGTTCGTCTTTCAGTTTTTCGGCCATTGATAGTGTGGACTTGTCCAGGGCCATATTATTTTTCAACTGCTATTTTTAATAAATTCAAACCTTGCTGATTGGTCTTTTCCGTTTCTGCTTTTGCACCAAAAAGCCATATAAAAAAGGCCTCCACCACGCCTGATTCAAGTTTGAAGTCTTGTTTTGCTTTAATTCCGCTGGCTGTTTCAGAGAAGTAATAGTCGAAAGTGGGTTTGGCTACAAATGGCTTTTGAATGTCGCATTCCATACCCACAAACTTTTGGTCTTCAATTTTTAAAATTTCTTGGTAACCCAAGTCCTTCCCTTTGTTGCCGCTCCAGTGATATTGAGCACCAACGGTTCCGTATGTACCCTTTACTTCCTATTTTTGGCTTGGGTCTTGTGCCAAAAAAGGAGACCATTTAGGGAAATTGGCCAAGTACTTAACCATATCAAAAATATCCTCCTTGGAGCCTTCCCGGAATAAACACACCAATCCAGGCATTATTTATTCCAATTCCTTTAATAGTTTCAAAATAGGTTTGTAAAACCTAATAATGTTTTCTTTACCACTAAAATAGAATTAATGTTAATCCATTCCTTTTTATGCTTGCAGTAGCCAATAGCTATTATTTTGTCAAAATTTACTTATAATCACATGAATTCAAATTTGAACCCTCCAAAAAGCGGATGTCCGTAAAATGGAACGATTCTTGGATTCAAAGACATGGATCAAACCGACAAACCATGTTAACGACAAACAATTTAATGACAGGTGAATTTCCGGTTTCTTTTTTTGCAAAAGGAAAGGGAGACGTAGACAAAGGCACTAACCGCAAAACGCCGGGAGACTCCAACGGTGCCAGACCTCCCAAAAAAGAAGATTAC
>JBBQXZ010000221.1:0-8107 GCA_038209145.1 Cytophagales bacterium
GTCAAACATTAATTATTTTTAAATTCTTTCTTAATGTAGTCTACATCATCCATTTCGGGCCCTTGCATGATAGATTTCCAGTCTACCCATTTATTATATCTCTGCATGGCCTTGTCTGCATTGAAAACTCTTGGGTCGTGCGGTTCAACAGTATATGGTGTAAAATCCGGCATGGGTGTAAAAAAGTCCTGGAGCAAAGAAGCAGTTACATCGTATTGGTTGACGTAAGGTACACCGAGAATGTTGTAGATCGTCTTGAGTATAGAACCGAAATTGGCATGGGTATGGCTAATATGACCTCTTTTAACATACGGTCCAGCCATCATCAAAATACTGCGGTGCGCGTCAATATGATCCACTCCACCCTGAGGATCGTCTTCGGTGATGATGACTAACATGTCTTTCCAATATTTGGTGCGCGACAAGAAATGTAAAATTCTGCCAACGGCCAGGTCATTGTCAGCGACAAAAGAAGCACTGGAGAAATAGCCATCTTCAGGTCTTGGCGAGGCTGAGTGGTCATTTGGAATTTGTACAGCAATCAAGGCCGGCATTTCTTCTTCCCCTTTGATCCACATTTTGGTAAATTCTTCTTCAAATTGATTCATCCTAAATTGATCAGGAATGTTCATATTATAACCTGCGTAATTGGTGCTTGTCCTTGAGAACAACGCCTTTTGCATCGGCACCATGACACCATGGGCAGCACCTGTAAGCGTGTCTGACCAAATCTCTCTCACGTGTGCGGTTTCATTGGCTTCGCCAAAATTGTAAAACTCCAATCCTTTGCGTTCGATGGCTTCCCAAAGGCCGCCGATTTCCGCATAATCTTCAGGGTCCATGCTTCCCGTAGAACCGGGAAATCTTCTGCCGGGAGCGGTCGAAAAAAGCTTTGCCGTCTTACTTACACTGGAATTGGTCTCCACCCATTCGTTGGGAATAACGCCGACCATCCAGTGATGACCGTGGATTGATGCATCACTGTCGCAATAAAAATTATCACTTAATGCAAATTGACTGGCTGCCTTGTGGTGATTGGGCGTCACTTTCATGTTTTCAATCCCTGCTCTTAGGCTATCAGGAAGGGTGTACTCACAATTGACCCCAAATCTGGCAAGACTTTTATCCCCACTGACACCTTCCATTTGCCCAAATACCTCATCAAAGGTCCTGTTTTCTTTGGTGATGTAAACGATGTGCTTTATAGGGCTTTCTTTTGCTCCCGGGTAGATGGGCAATGGGTTTGGGTCCATCGGATCGGCCATCACTTCACGAAAAGTATTCGCTATCGTTTGCTTTGTATAAGTTGCCAATTGCGGCCTTGTGGGCATGGCAATTTTTTGAAAACTACCCAATTGAATATCCCCTATATAAGTCCCCTGCGGGGGTGCGACAAATCCTTCTCCACCATTTGGTCCAGCGCCAAGTCCTCTGCATGAAATGACATACATCTCTAACTCGTCTTCAGATAATCTTACCCGGGTTGGACCCCACCCGGTAGGAATCAAGCCGAGCGTTTTTTCACTTTTGATATCTATTACCGCCACTGCATTCATCCCCAAAAGCGCCACATACAGGGTCTTTTCGTCCTTACTCATGGTGATACCAAACGGTAAGGCACCCCGGTAGCGATCAATGCGTCGGTCAATTTCTACGGGAATGTGTTTCACTATTTTGCCTCTCTTATGGTCAATCACGGCAATGTTATCATTGCTGGCATTGGTGACATAGAGGTATTGTTTGCCTACCGCAATCGAATTGGGACTTGCTCCTCCTACGACTTCTGCGTCTTCTACCATTTCCCCGATTTGATAGCCTGTCTTGAATTTGTTGATGACGGTATTGGTCGCCAAGTCTATTGTGAATACGCTCATGGCTTCCGGCGACAAAGGATCTCCAACACCCGGTATGGTTCTACCTTCGACGACGGTTCCTTCTATGGACTCTTTAGAATTATCTGCGTAAGGATGTCTCGAAATGAGCATCTCATTGTAGTTTTCTTCTGTTAATCCTTCGATCAATGGATACGAGTACATACCCACATTTGCTACAAAGGCTTTCTTGTGATCAGGGCTGACAGCCAAGCCAAAAGGCTGTCTTCCCACTGGAATCGATGCCGTAATTCGCTTCTTTTGCAAATCATACCTTACCATCCTGAAATTAGCCCGATCCAACACAAGCAATTCGTTGTTCTGGTACAATAAATCCGAGGTAAAGCTATCCTCAAAATTTCTACCATCGACAACCCCATTGAGCGAAATGGAATCGATGCGGGTCATTTGCTCAATATCGTAAACTATCACAGCTCCATTATCCCCTCCGCTGAGGTATATGGTTTTATTGTCCGGGTCAAAAGCAACACCCAGAAATGAACCATTCGATAGTGGCGAGACGATTGATTTATCATAACTCGGAACCCTAGTAGCATTCAGGTCAGCAGTATGGATGACGGAGAAAACACCATTGTGCAGACTTACGGCCTTTTTGCCATCAGGGGAAATAGCCAAACCAAATGGATCATGCGTAATTCTTATCAATTCTCCAGCTGGAGTCAACGTGCGACCGCTAGGAAGTACAGATGTTCCATTTTCATCGATGATACAAATCTCAGATTTTGCGGGCACTTCCAATATGGGCTGAAGTTGCTTCTGGGCATAACTTGCCAGGTAAGAAAAAATGAATACTAGTGAAAAGGGGATCAATCTCATGGTCTAGCTGTTGTTTTTCAATGATTATACAAAACTATATTTCTATTCTACTCAAATATAAAGAGAAGTTGGGGTATTATTATTTTTTATAAACAAATCAATTAAAAAGATATTTTTATTCCTAAAACGGCACTTCTTCCAACACCATTTATGCCAGACCCGTGAAGCCTGTAATCAGCATTTCCCAAATTTTGTAAAGTTAGATTTAAGATCACTGATTTCCAGGTATATGAACTAAACACATTAATTATTTGCCAAGCTGCCGTTCCATTCGGGTCTATCCTATTGTCGGAAATATCTCCTGAAGCCAACCGTTTTTGTGCAGTGGCAAATTGGAATTCAGGCCTCAAAAGAAAGTTCGACTTTGAAAACTCCAGCCCGATTCTCCCAAAGGCAGGCGGCGTTCTTCTCAGTGGTTCATTTTTGCTGATATTTTGGCCATAGGTGTACGCAAAGTTGCCAAAGTAAGTTAACGAAGGATTTATTATTCCTTCCACATCCAATTCAACGCCACTGATGCTAGCTGATTCTACATTTTCTTTGATGTAAACCGGGTATCCATCAATTTCTTGGTTTTCTACTTTCACTCTTGTGACGAGATTGCTTAGCTGATTGTAAAATACGGAGGTAGTAAATGAAATGGGCTCCGATTGGTATTTATAGCCCAACTCAATGTTGTCCGCATGCTCCGGTTTTAGGTTATAAGCTGGTACCTCATAGCGGAAATCCACAATTCCAAGGGTTCCCATATCATCAATATTGGGTGCTCTGAAACCCCTGTTATAATGGGCATAGACCTGGGAATTGGTTTTTGGAAAATAAGAAATAGCCAAACTTGGAACTGCTGAATTGAACCGTAATTCGCTTGCCCCAAGGGTTTCATCTTTCACGTTCAAGTCAATAATATTTAACCTGTATCCCCCGGAAAATTGCCATTTATTTATCAAATAGGTGTGTAAGCTGTAAACGGCATAACTGCCTGCCGAAGAGCCATCCGGATATAAACCCCTGCTTTTAACGGACGACTCGGGAGAACGAATTATTTTATCACTTTGCACCAAATCCTGATACGTCTCAATACCACTGCTCGCATTCCAATGATTAGAAAATGTTGATTTTATATTAATATTAAAGCCTTTCGTATCGATTTGATCATTTTCTTCCGTCAAGTTTAGGGAGTTATTTTTTTGAGATTCCCTTCTCTCCTTCGAATTTTGCCAGGAAACCGTGGCATTTATTTGTTCAAAAAAAGGGTTTTGGGTGTTGATGGAATACTTCGCATAGCTCAAATTTCTTTGCTGAATGGCAAACTGATTGATACTGAAATCTTCCAAAAGTATTTTATGGTAAACAGGTACGTCGTTTGCCCCAAAATATTGATGGGCAAGTGTTAGTTCTGCATTTTTCAGCTTAAAAATTGCTTTAAAATTTCCCATTTGTTCTCCATATCCGGAGTTTTTCTAGATTCCTGTATTTTTTCCTCCCGGCAGATCCCCAAAATTTCTTTTGGTAAAATTGGCCACGAGTGCCACATTCTTAGCACCATAAGACACTTCGCCTCTGCCCGTTTGCTCTATATTTTGCGTGCCAATGCGGCCAGTAATATTCCCATGAAAACCTGAATTGAATGTTGGATTTTGCGTAAATACCTGAATGGTACCCCCAAGTGCGTCGGAGCCATAAGCAACAGCTCCTTCACCTTTCAACACCTCCATACGAGAAATGGAGAAAGGGTCAATGGTATTGAAATATTGGTTGGGACCATATCGGAATGTGCTATTATTCAACCTTATTCCATCTACAAGCAGTAGAATTTGGTTTCCGGTAAGCCCCCGAACGAAAGGCGAACCTCCTCCATGGTTGGTTTTTTGTACAAAAACGCCTGCCGTTCCCATTAATATTTCCGGCGTAGTGCGTGAGAGACGCATGCTGATATAATCTTCATCGACCACGGTAATGGAAGATGGAATGTTAATAATTTTACTTTCCGACCGAAGGGCTGTAACCACCACTTCATCCAGTGCATTGGTTTGACGCTCAGAAGAGTCCGGTTCTGTGCCAAGTAAACTTGCTGATAATTGAAGAATAATGAATAAATACATGCAAACGTTCTGATTTTCTTTATTTCCTGAAGGCTTAAAATTGTTTTATTATTTTTAGAATTCAAACTCAACTTTCATCTTCATCCTCTTCCTCATTTTCGCTAAATCTTAAGAAGGCACTTCTTACCGGAGCGGGCATTTCACTGTCCAAGCCTTTAACTGACTGCCAAACAATTCGGTTTAATTCCAAGTCGTCGATTAAGTCAGGTTTTGAGAAATCCATCTTCTCTGATTTAACCGAGTTTTCGTTGACTTCAACATTCATTTCATTGAGATCTATTTGGTTTTCTCTTTTAGTAAAACCTTTATTATCAACATTTTGATTAAAAGAACGATACATAGGAGTTGCGGCCGCATCGTATTGACTCATAGGAGGCAGCCCTAAAATAAGTTCTATGGTCCGCAGCATACCCGAAGTAGAATATGGCGTATGATCTACGTAGTTTCTTTTCACAAAACCACCCGCCACAAAAGCGGTAGACCGGTGTGCATCTACATGGTCGGAGCCATTTTGGGCATCATCTTCCAAAATAAAAACAACCGATTCTACCCAGATGGAGGATTTAGAAAGATGCTCCACAAACATACCTACCGCCAAATCATTATCTGCAACCATGGCGGATGTGGTAGGGAATCCTATGCGTGCCCCTGCGGTGTGGTCATTTCCCATGCGAACCAAATTTAACCTGGGCACTTTTTGAATGGCCAGTAGCGAATCAAAATCTGTTTTCCAAATTTCGAAACGAAGGCTGTCTTTGATGCTTAAATTATAATTGGGATATTTTGTACAAATGTTTCCCTGGAGATTGGGCAGAAATTCAGGCTTGCCCGTAAAAATACCATAGGAACGAACACTCAGGCCTGCCTTAACAGCAAAATCCCATAAAAATCCATTTTTGGGATGAGCAATTTTCCGGGTACCCTCATAATCATAGGTACCTCCCCTGCCTCCATAGCTTGTCACCCAGCTTTTCTCCACATAATCATTGGCATAAGCCGCCGTACTCCAATTGTGCCCATCGGCACTTACTTCGGCATCTACATAAAAATTATCTAACAAAACAAATTCATTGGCAAGGGCGTGCAGGTTGGGGGTTACTTTTTCAGGAAATAGGCATAGGGTAGCATCTCCATTCCCCTTTTCAATATCTCCCAGCACCTGATCATAGGTTCGGTTTTCTTTGATAATATAAAAAACATATTTAATCGGCGAAGTGTCGCCTACTTTCATCGGGATGGGGTTTCCTTTTTCCCCTTCAGGATTCAGTTCTTTTTCCTTGGTGTAGGGCGTATTTTCATATACTAACTTCGAATATTCCCTCAGAATATCTTCATCAGGAGCATCAAACATGCTGAGGGTTCCTTTAAAAAGCCCCCCGATGTATTGAGACCCCCGATTTGCCTGCGGATTGGGCCCTTTATATTGCGGATCTGTAGAGCTTATGGGATTAGGTCCATCCGGATTCGGAGAAGAAGAAAAACCTTTGCCATTGGTAAGGTATACTTTATTTCCTATCGTTTTTACCGCTGTGGGGTACCAGCCTGTAGGGATAAAACCAAGCGGTCGACTTTTACCTTTTTCCGCCACATCAAACACGGCCAGGCAATTATTGTCGGCATTGGCGATGTACAATGTTTCCTCATCGTCGCTCAAAGCTACTCCATTTGGCGTAGAACCTAAGGGGGCATCCGGGTAAAGTGAGCAGGACAAAATTTCGATTCGCGTTAATGACTCCGTATTAATATGGGATACGGTATTGTCATTGCCGTGGGAGACAAAAAGATGTTTCCCATCTTTGGTGAGCACCATGTCGTTCGGATTTTTATCCGTTTCGATGGCTGACTTAAAGCTGAGATCTTGGCTATTTAAGACCCAAATACGTGCTCCACCCCAAATTGAAACATAAAGGGTGGCATTATCCGGAGAAAGCACACAGGTGTACGGTTCGGCAGGCAAGTCGACACGGGTTTCTATGCTTTTTGATTCGATGTTAAGTTTATACAGGGAGTTGTTTTCTTTGGCAACGACATATATGTACTTATCCGTAGCACAAAGTCCTGCGGGAGAAACTTTGACGGGCCAAGGATCATCCAAAACAATTTCACCGTTGAGTACGAGTTTTTTATTCGTGATCTTGTAAATGAGTATTTTATTGTCGTTTCCGCCTGAAGCGTATAGATATTTTTCATCCGGGCTAAAAGCCAGGCCCAAATAGGCTTTCGCAATGGTAACATCATCTAGTATTTGTTCGGATTGGGCATCAATGAGTGTAATGCTCTGTGTACTTTGGCCATTATTGGTTACTGCCAATAGTGTTTTGCCCGGCGATACAATCAGGTTCAATGGGAGGTCCTGAAGGCTAAGACTGTTGCCTACAGGCGTAAGAGACCAGCCATTGGGTAGTTTTATACGGGCTTCTCTTAATGCCTGGGTTTCCTTGCTGTCCCGTTCATCAAGCACATTTCGTGGATTCTGACAACCGAATAAGAGTACTAAAAGAAAAACATACAATAATGGTCTCATTTTTTTAAGTTTTTGTTGGTACAGGTAACTAAGATCAAAAGCTAAATAAAAGTACAATCTAATTTCTCAGGATTTAACAAATCAAGATTATTTAGCTGTTATCTTTTTTTTACCTGCCTGAAACCGGTAATGGTAGGGAATTGGTTGAAGCGATATAAGAAGGTATTTCGCCCTGTCATGGCTTGCTTTGGCTGATCTTTCGGGATGATACGATAGGTTGCACCCATCGCCGCGGTATGTTGCCCTTTGAGGACTTGGATTAATAACCTATTTATTTTTACACAGGGCGTTACCCTTTTCTATGATGTTCCTCCCCACTCGGCATAATTTGCAACCACAACACCCTTTCAACAGGTTGTATAAATTCCAGGCAAGAACCAATATTTCGCATCCCTACCTTTCCTAAAAACTCCAGCGGAGTTGCCGATTTTATAGCCCTGGGTTTCAACCCAGGGTAAAAAAGAACGCAAATATCCACGTTTTGGCCGCACGCCTCTTAACCCAACTTGAAAATTTCGACCTAAAAAACAGCTCAACTCAAAATATTATATTTTTGTTAATGTTTGTAAATCAATAGAATACGAAATGTCACCATTTTTAACGATATCTATATATTACTGATAATCAATTAGATGATATTTTCAAATATTTTAGTAGTCCCCCATAGATTTGCATATTTGAGTTGTTGCACCTACATTTACACAAGGCCGACGGTTGACCAGTAATCAATATTCGACAGCCTCTATTTTAAACACCGTCCTCATGTGAGAAAA
>JBBQXZ010000222.1:0-8092 GCA_038209145.1 Cytophagales bacterium
TTTGATCTGAGTGGGTTGGCTGGGAATACGTTGTTAGCGACCATTCAGGAGGAACGGTTTAAAGAACTCTTTGCAGAAGGTCACCGATGGTATGATATAGTTCGGTGGGGGATATTCAGAGAAGAATTGGCGAAATATCCCGCTGTTCGGTCAGGGCCTGTTTTAGCAAGCACTGCATTGCCTTATTTACCAATACCTCAGGTCGAAATGGATTTGAATATCAATATAGAACAAAGTGATGGATATTGATTTTAACGAATTAATTCAATGCTCCATAATAAAAAAAAAGTAGTTCTGTTTAAAATAATTGCTGTTTGCCTTCCAGTCCTGTTTGTTGCAGGGCTGGAATTGGCATTCAGGTTTTTTGATGTTGGGAGAGATTTAAACCTTTTTATAACCAGTAGTCTGGATGGGGACTATTTGTCTGTCAATCCAGATGTTTCCCATCGATTTTATGTGCAGGAAGAAAATGCTGTAAAAGGTACGGACGATCAATTTTTAAAAGAAAAAGGACCTGATTCCTTCCGGATTTTTGTACTGGGTGAATCTACATCGCTGGGGTTTCCCTTCAGGCACCACCTATCATTTGCGAGTATGCTTAGATACCGCCTTCAAGAATCGCTTCCTGAGAAGTTGATTGAGGTAGTCAACCTTTCTTTGACAGGTGTCAATTCCTATGCACTGGTCGAGTTTGCAAATGAAGTTATTGACCAAAAACCCGACGCTGTCATTATAGCAGCTGGTCACAATGAATACTATGGGGCGTTAGGGGTAGCGTCAACAAGCACGCTTGGGAATAATTCACAATTCGTGAGATGGGCCATTCAGGCAAGAAAATTACGTTCAGTACAAGTTTTAAGCAATGCTTACGGAAATCTTCAAGAGAACTTGATTGACCAACCAATCGACTTGCGGAAAAATCTGATGGAGCGGATGGTTTCAAATAAAGAAATTTCCCAAGATGGAAAATTGTACCAAAATGGATTAAATCAGTTTAAGGAAAACATAACCCTTTCTCTTGAAAAATTTCAGGCTAGCAATATTCCTGTTTTCTATTTGGAATGTATCAGTAACGAAAAAGACCAACAGCCATTTATAAGCAAATCAAAAAATAGCGAACAACAGGAATATTTAGAATCTGAGATTAAGAAATTAAAACGCTTAACAGATGTAGGAGAAAAAATAAAGGGGTTCCATGGGCTAGTTGACATGGATGAAAGCTATGCCATGACGCACTACCATTTGGCAAAGGCCTATTTGGAGACCGAAAACACGTTGAAAGCAAAAGCCCATTTCATTAGGGCGAAAGAATACGATAACCTTAGATTTAGGGCACCAGAAGAAATCAATGAAATTGCCCAAATGGTTTGTAAACAAACTGGGGCAATGTTTATCCCGTTACGAGAGATTTTGGAGGGTAAGAGTGAAGATAAATTACTGGGAAACAGCTTGTTTATGGAACATCTTCACCCCAATACTGAGGGTCACTTCCTTTTGGCAGATGCTTTATATCAAAAAGTTGGCGGATTGGCTAAAGCCAAATTTCAAAAATTTAAGACGGTCGAATTTAATGATGCCCAAGCTTTATTTCCCGTAAATGTGGTTGACTCCCTATTTGGTGTTTATACAACCCTAATCCTGAAGGAAGGATGGCCATTTAACGAGCCAATTCAACCTTTAAATGAGTCTGAAAAGACAATGGAGGAAGCATTGGCAGGAGGATTGGTCGTAGGGCAAATATCCTGGGAAAACGCAATGGATAAATTGTACAGGTACTATGTCGGCGAAGGCGAATTGGAGAAGGCCTTTATCGTAGCGGAGACTGTTGCAATGGCCAATCCATTCCAACTATTTTCTCAGAAAAAGGCAGGTCAATTGGCATTTTCATTGGACAAATGGGATCGGGTTGTTTATTACTTTCAAGTAGCAAATACCATCCATCCGGAAATCGATAACTTGAAGCATGTCGTACAGGCACTCTTGAAATCGAATAGGTTAAGCGAATCTATTCCTTATTTGATATCCATTAATAAGGAAAATCCCACTGATAAACCATTGGAAAAGATGCTTATTACAGTCCAAGAAATAGTTAGCTTAGAATTTAAGCTTGAGGATGGAAAGACATTGATCTCTGACGATTATCAACGGTTGGCAGCCAATTATCTTTTGCTGGGAAATCTGGAATCTGCAAAAAAATATGCAGGCTACTTGCTGGATAAAAATCCCCAAAACAAAGCTGGCCAACTTATTCTGAAACAGATTGAATTAAGATTAGAGAGTTGATCTGAGACTAAACAGACCGTAATAGTTGAAACGAAGTTTAACATACCCGTTTGTACATTTGTTCACGCTGACTTTAGCTTTGGTTATGGGTGTTTTAATCCCGTTTTCATGCCAATCTAACGCCAGTATCAAGAGGGGGAGGGAACTTGCGAAAGTACATTGCGCCGGTTGCCATCAGTTTCCTTCTCCGGATTTATTGGATAAGGCTACCTGGAGCACACATGTCTTGCCAGAAATGGGTCTTCATTTTGGGATTTTTAGTCCTGGCGATTCAACGAACGCCGAGCGACTCAGGTTGAGGTTTTTAGACGGTGATTTCCCCAAAGAACCTACCTTGACGGGTCAAGAATGGATTGACATAAGCAAATTTTACCTTTACTCTTCTAAAGAAACGCTGGAAATTCCGGAAAAGACAACCCTCCCCTCGCGCCTTGATTTTGAATCAACTTCATTGCATATGGATGGTCCAGCTGGTGGTCCAGCGGTAACAGCGGTAAACTTAGACGAAAAATCCCAAGAAATTTGGATAGCAGATCAAAACAATCAGAAGTTAAGTTCTTTTGACCAAAATGGTAAATTATTGGCATCCTACAAATCTCCTTCAGCAATCAGTACTATCACCATCGAAAATGAAATTGAGGAGGCCAGATCTATATTTTTAACAGCCATCGGATTTTCAATTCAGCCTAATGATATAAATAATGGTTATTTGGAGAAATTGATAATCGCCAAAAACGGGAACATCAAAAGCCGAAATTTCTTATTGGATAAGTTGAACAGGCCGGTATTTGCCCAATGGGCAGATATTACGAAAGACGGTAGTCAAGAATTACTGGTGGGTAGTTTTGGAAATATAGATGGAGAATTGACTATATTCAAAGAAATATCAACAGGTAAATGGGAGAAACATTTTTCCTACGAAGCGGCAGGTGCCGTTTCAGTGGAGGTACTGGATTTCAATAACAATGGGAGGAATGACATTGTGGCATTGTTTGCCCAAGGGGCGGAAAAAGTAATCCTCTTTGAAAATGGATTGGATAATCGGATTAATGCGATTGATTTAATTGAGTTTCCACCAAGCTTCGGTTCTACCTCCGTTCAACTAAAATATTTCAATGTGGATGGTATGCCTGATATATTATACACCTGTGGGGACAATGCCGATTTGTCTCCCATTTTGAAGCCCTATCATGGGATTTATATTTATTTGAACAAAGGGAACTACGTTTTCGAAGAAAGCTACTTCTATCCGTTTCATGGTGCCTACAAAGCCATGGCAGCCGATTTTACGGGGGATGGTGCGTTGGATATTGTCGCAATCTCATTTTTTGGGGACTATTCTAATCCAGGGGAACAGGGGTTTGTGCTGCTCGAAAATAAAGGTTTTCCAGTGTTTGAGGCTACCACCCTTCCCATAGGTCATTTGGGAAGGTGGATTTGCATGGATGTAGGGGACGTAGACCAAGATGGGGATATGGATATTGTGTTGGGTAACTACAGCGCTTTTGTAACCAAGAATGAGGTTCCTACCACGTGGGCCAAAGGACCCCATTCGCTTTTGTTGAAAAATTCCAGGAAAAATTCACCATGAAAATTAGGCCAATGAAAATGGAAGCACCTACAGTTAAAAAATGCCTTGAAGTAGGTATACTTCTGGGGTTAATCTTGCTGATTATCGGGTATGTGTATGATAATGATAGTTGGTACCCTTATTCCGGGATTTGCTTATTTATCAGTTTACTCTGGCCAAAATTTTGGAATCCTGTCGCTGTAGTTTGGTTTTCTATAGGAGAGATATTGGGGAAAGTGATTTCATACATACTCCTTACGGTTTTATTTTTATGCTTAGTTACCCCTGTTGGCTTAATTCGAAGGGCCATGGGTAAGGATTCCTTGAATTTGAAAGGATTTAAAAAGGATACATCCAGTCATTTCGTACCTGTAAATAAAATTATTGCTCCAGAAGACATGACCTACCAATTTTAACTAAAATCACATGGACTTTATCAAGGAATTTTTTTTATTCTGCCGTCAGCGAAAGAAGTATTGGTTGCTGCCTTTATTCCTGATTCTGTTATTGATAGGAGGTCTTATAGCCCTTACAAGCGGAACTGCGTTGGCTCCATTTATATACACCCTTTTTTAAATGAAATCCAGCGTAAACATACTGGGAATTTCTGCCTTTTACCACGATAGTGCCGCAGCATTGATAATAAATGGAGAGGTAATTGCCGCAGCCGAGGAAGAGCGGTTTACCCGGAACAAGCACGATGCTTCCTTTCCAATTCATGCCATTCGGTATGTGTTGGAGGAGGGTGGATTAGTTTTCGATGATTTGGATTGTATACTATTTTATGAAAAACCTTTCTTAAAATTCGAAAGGTTACTGGAGACCTATCATGCATTTGCTCCCGATGGATTAATAAGTTTCGTGAAGGCAATTCCTGTCTGGATCAAGGATAAACTTTTTATGAAGCAGCGGATACTAAAGGAATTCAAATTGTTAGGCGGCAGGAAGGTCCCCCTGTTTTTTACATCCCACCACCTTTCACATGCAGCCAGCGCTTATTTTCCGTCACCATTTGACGAAGCCGCAATATTGACCATAGACGGAGTAGGAGAGTGGAGCACGCTCACGATATCCCATGCGAAAGGTAACAAATTGACAGTTTTGCGGGAACAGCATTTTCCCCATTCTATTGGATTGTTTTATTCGGCAATAACGTATTATGCGGGATTTAAAGTAAATAGTGGAGAATACAAACTAATGGGGCTGGCCCCCTATGCTTCTCCCCATTCCGAAGAAACAAAAGACCTGATAGCTAAAATTAAATCGAATGTAATTGATATCAAAGAAGATGGCTCCATTTTGCTAAACATGAAATTCTTTAATTTCGCTACGGGGCTAACTATGACTAGGGATAAAAAATGGGAAAAACTATTGGGGTTTTCCAGAAGAGCCTTTGAAGGAAAATTGACGGAAAATTACATAAATTTGGCTCAAGCGGGACAGGTAATTTTGGAAGAAGTGGTATTGAAATTGGCCATTACAGCCAAAGCATTGACCGGATCAAATTACTTATGTACTGCGGGTGGGGTTGCTTTAAATTGTGTGGCCAACTCCAAAATCAGAGAAGCAAACCTTTTTTCAAAGATCTGGATCCAGCCTGCCGCAGGTGATTCGGGAGGGGCACTTGGAGCTGCATATGCAGGGTGGCATATTTTAAAAAATCAACCCAAACCCAAAGCGGTTGAGGGTGATTCCATGAAGGGGACTTATCTGGGCCCAGAATTTTCTGACAAACAAATTCTGAAAATATTAAAAAAGCTTTCCTTCGAATATACACTTTACAAAGACTTTGGAGAATTATGTTTTACCGTATCCCGGCGGATTCAAGAAGGCCAGGTAATTGGCTGGTTTCAAGATAGGATGGAATTTGGACCCAGAGCTTTGGGAAACAGAAGTATTTTGGCAGACCCGACTTATCCTGATATGCAAAAAAGGCTTAATGTTAAAATTAAAAACCGGGAATCGTTTCGGCCATTTGCCCCTGCCGTGTTGGAGGAAGATGCACATGAGTTTTTTGAAATCACCGGAAATTCACCATACATGTTGTTTACTTTCCCTCTTAAAGAAGCGATACGAAAAGAATTGCCTGCCAATTATTTTTCTTTGACATTGACTCAAAAACTCAACCAATATAGATCTCAGTTTCAAGCGATAACCCATGTGGATTTTTCGGCGAGGGTTCAAACAGTGAGTCAGACTACCAATCCTAAGTTTTACCACCTACTAAAGGTATTTAAAGAATTGACAGGAACAGGGATGTTAATCAATACAAGTATGAATGTCAGGGGGGAACCAATAGTTTGTACCCCTGAAAATGCTATACAATGTTTTATTCAAACTGATATGGACGTGCTGGTGATAGGTAATTTTATCCTTGAAAAGAGTAAAAATGAAAGTTTTCTCTCAACTAGATGGAAAACAGAAGCTTTCACCCCCGACTAATATAAATTTTAGTCCCGCTAACCTTGACTTTGATCTCTAAATTAAAATAGTAGAAATAATGAAAACCACAAGATCACTCACATCCTTTTACCTACTAAGGCGCATATTATTTTTGTTAGCTATTGGTATCCATATTCCAACATTACTTTCTGCGGCAGACTATCTTTTACCATTAAAAATAAGTGAGAATAAAAGGTATTTAGAGGACCAAGCAGGTCGTCCATTTTTATACAATGCAGATACCGGGTGGAAACTCTTCAATAAACTGAAAAAAAATGAAGTTATTGAATACCTTATTGATAGGAAGCAAAAGAAGTTTACGGTCATACAAACCATGCTGACTGGGTTTGCAGGTGAAATCAACGTTTTCGGAGTGGGTCCCTTTCAGGATATAAATGATTTTGCAACGCTTAATGCGCCTTATTTTGACCATGTCGATTGGGTGATTAGGCAAGCAGATTCCCTAAATCTAGTTTTAGCCATTGCACCTTTATGGGCAGGATGTTGTCGCGAAGGTTATTCGGGAAAAGAGGCGGCCATGTCAAAAAATGGAGGAGATAAAACCTATGATTTTGGGGAATATTTAGGTAGCCGATATGAGAGCTATACCAATATAATATGGATAATAGGTGGGGATAATGACCCCCATGAGGACAAGGATACTATGAGGCAATTGGCTTTGGGAATCAAATCAATGTCACCCATTCAACTAATGACCTATCATGCTGCATCTACCCATTCCAGTTCAGATGTATGGGAGGATGAAAATTGGATAGATATAGTCATGACCTACACGTATTTTAGAGGCTTTGATAAAGCTTGGAACAAAAACCAGCCGGATGTATATGAAGTAAACTTCAAAGAATACCAAAAGGAGCCCATAAAACCATTTTTTCTTGGTGAATCAACCTATGAAGGTATGCATGACAGCTGGGGGTCTGCAGTGCAGGCTAGAAAGCAGGCTTATTGGTCAATTTTAGCAGGAGGAATGGGGCATGCTTATGGGACACCCATGTGGGACTTTCCTACAGACTGGCGTACTTATTTGAACCTGAAGGGAGGAAATTCGATGCGGCATTTATATGATTTATTTCATCAATGGCCTTGGTACCGACTAATCCCCGATATTTCCCAAAAAATAATAGCGAAGGGGGCAGGAGAGTATGCGGGAAATGATCTGGCGATAGGAGCAGTCGATGATCAGGGTGAATTTATGGTAATCTATTTTCCATCCGGAAGAGAATTTGTTATTGATTTGGAAGGACTTAAAGGTAATAAAATCGAAGCCATCTGGATCAATCCTGAAACGTATGCGTTCAAGAAAATAGAAGGTCAATTAAATAAGGATAGTCCTTTTTCGAACCATACTCCCGACAATAATGATTGGGTTTTGATTTTAGAAAGTAGGTTACCTTAACGATATGGATGTGGCTGAAAGGTTTGAAACCAGAACTGATAAGAGGTTATCCCTGGCTGTAGGTTTATAGATTTTTTTCATTAGAAGTGGTATGATGTCCTTTCCGTATTTTTTTTGGATCCAATGAAACTTCCCAATGGATTCGCTAATGCAAAAAATAGTCACGGATTAAGCTTTGAGGAGGGTAAGTTCCCTTTAATTTTCTACATTTATGAAATAATAGTTGGCATTTAACGCATATATGAAAACAGATTACTTAAATCCCCAAGTTCCCCCTCAAACTGCTTTGGTGGATTTGCCAGTTATTTTGGCGAATGAAGATACTCTTCAGGGCTATGGAAAATTAGTAAGCAAATCGGAATACCTGACTTATCCGATTG
>JBBQXZ010000223.1:0-7931 GCA_038209145.1 Cytophagales bacterium
CATCGGAAAAAGTTCTTGGTAGCCTTTGTCATAAATCCCTACCGCCGTAAGCACCATGATTTTTCCTTCAGGAGTGATCGACAGCCTCGCTTCTCGCACGTCATACCCTTCCATCTGCAACACGCCAATATCCTCCCAAGAATCTCCGTCTTTGGAGCGAAGCAACCGGACCTGTCCACTCTTGTCAGGCATGTGGTCATTTCCTTCCCGGATGGCCGCGTAGAAGTGGTTTTTGAAACGGATCAAATCCGGAAAGGCATTGTGGGGAGCTTTGTCCCAGATCCGGGTTACAGGAATTTCCTTCTGCTGTTGAGCCGAGAGGGTGGTCGGGAAAAGCCCAACCCACACAACGATAAAAACTATGATATACTTCATATACAATTAATTTTATAATATCATTAAGTGATGAATTCAGGTATAATACGGTGGGCGATTTTTCTGACCCGGGATACCTCGTCCGTTGGAATACTCCGGTAAGGCCACCTTATCCTGGCAGGCAAGTCTATCCATCCGCCCACTGCCACCAAAAGCTTATCCACAGCCGTACTGGAATATCCATGATGGGTGATAAATGGCAGAATGGCTATCTCAAAGAACTCCAAAATCCGTTTTTCCCAAGCCAAGGCTTCCGGCATGTTTTCGTGCATCAGGCGATACCATTTCTGGGCAATGTCAGGTTGTAGGCAAGCGACATTTGAATAGGCACCGTGAGCACCTCGGGAAACTCCCGTTGCCAACCGATGGCCGGGCACAAAAACGGAAATCCGTTCAATTACCCGTTGCATGGCGGCATACCAATCCGAATCTCCTCCGGCAACTTTACATCCTGCCAACGGAATGCCTGCATCCAATAGAAGATCAAATTGCTGTGGCGTCAACACTTGTTTGGCATGAGGTGGATTATATAAAACCAATCCGACAGGATCAGCCTCCAAGGCCAGCTTTTCAAAAAAAGACCGGATCTCCATGTCAGTTACAGTTACCCAGTCAGGCAGTATCACCTGTATTGCGGAAGGGTTTAGGTGCTTTATCCGCTTCAACCGCTCCAGGGAAATTATTGGACTCATGTGGCTGCACCCCAACTGAAAAGGCATCCCAACAGCCTCGCAGCTTTCAGCAAGCAATTGGCTGACTCTATCAAATTCAGCCTCAGTTTGGTTATAAAACTCACCCGCAGTTCCATTGGAATAAATCCCACTGACACCACTGGAAACCAAATAATCGATTTCGGCTGCCAAGCAACCGAAATCGATTGATTCATCCACAGCGATTGGGAGTACCAACGTGGCCCAAGTCCCTCTAATTTCAAAGGCGGCAAGAGGCTTCATCGAACTAGGGCCAAAGGTAGCTTCCAAATTACCGTACCCATGTGGTACCGCTGATGGGTGGCGATACCTCTGGAATAATACAGGGTCATGATCGTCCCATTGTCCAACTGCACACTTGTCGGGTAGCCACAGTCCTGACCAAAGTCGAGGTCATCGATCAGGATAAGTTCCTCTTGCCACGTTTTACCCTTATCTATGCTGATTTTAGCGGCCACCCCTTTTTGCCCTACCTTCCGGTTGCCATAGGTTAATAATAGCCTGCCATCGCCAAGATCCGTAATATGTCCAGGATGCTGATTGTCGTCGGTAAGGTTTCCTTTCATTTCCCAGGTTTTGCCATCATCGGTGCTTTCAAAGAGATCCATGGCCTGTCCCGTTCGCCATCTTCTGGCAGCTGCCACCCAATGGCCGTTTCCAGTATGAAAGAACGCCGTTTCATTGTGTCCTCCTGCAAATGCAGTGGGACCTGAGGCATCACTGATATAGGAAAGCCACTTCCAGGTAGTGCCGTCATCGCTACTTGTAAACATGGACACTTTATTGACCGCCTTATCAAGGGACTGTGCATAGGCTAGCACCCGCAAGGTGCCATCCATTGCTGGCAATACATCACCAAAAGGGATAAAGTTGGTCATGCCAGCCTGTGCTTCGGGAAACCCAACTTTGTTAAGCGTCCAAGTACTACCTTGGTCTTTGGAACGGGAAACCCAAGGTCTTAATACGGCCACCAAGTCCATCTGGTCGGTGGAATTTTCAACAGGAGTGAGCGACCAACCAGAGGCTATCACCAACATATCCCCGGCCTTCGAGGCTCCGGCTGCGACATTCATCCGATTGGTCCGGGGATCATTAGGTGTTGGTTTTCCCTGAATTTTCCAGAATTTACCGTCATCTGTAGAAGCATAGCAAGCTACCTCACCTTCCATGCGTGCATGGCTTGGATGGTTGAAAATAGTCGCAATACGGGTTCCATCCGGCAATGTCGTCAAGTTGGGCCAGGCACAAACGTTGTCAATGGATATAAACCTGTTGAGGATTTCCACTTGTTTTGACGCTATTTGATGGGGCGTTTTCCTACTTAGACTATCTGCGTAGGTTTTGGCTTTTCCTTCCATCGCCATAAAAGAAGAAAAAATTACAAAGAGGAGTATACACTTATTTTTTACATACATATTATTCTTTATTTCCATAAATACCTATAAAATTTCCCCTTAATACCCCGGATTCTGGACCACCAAGGGCTCTTGACTCAAAACCGTATTGTCAATGGGGAAGAGTAAAAGGTGGTTTTGTCCGGGCCTGTTTTGGAGTGCCGGCACCAATTCAAAGGCCTTCCCAAATCGAACCAAATCCCACCAGCGTTTCCCTTCCAATACAAGTTCCAAGAGCCTTTCTTTCAAGATTGCCTTGTTGTTTTCTTCCTGACTTCCAGAAACAAATGTATGGGATCCAAAATTTTCCCGATAGGCCCTTTGCCTAATTAAATTCATTTCCACAGTTGGGTCTTGGCCCAATGCATTTTTGGCTTCGGCTTTCATTAAGAGTATATCAGCAAACCGATACAAGATTGGATCGCTTAGAAAAACCCGGTTTCCTCCTATAATCGTACCCTTGAATTTCTGCTGGATATTGGTCAGGTAACTTTTTTCACCTGTTGAATTTATGGTCTCAATGTCGAAATAGGTTGCGTCCTTTCGCAAATCATTCTCCAAAAACTGACTTCTTACCCCTTCGCTCATCACCATTAAACCCTGACCTCCTCCGATAGGGAATATCTTTACCCTTGTATCCTGATCGATATTATTTGGTGCTGCCGCACTGATGATCCACATAAACCAGAGGTAGTTGCCTGGTTCCAGATCTTGGTGGCGAATACTCATCAAAATTTCCCGGTTAGCTTTGTTGTCAAATTTAAACACATCGGAGAAGTTTTCCAATAACCCCACATCTGCCAGGTCCACTTCGGTCAAGGCGGCAAGCGCCGTGTTCAAGTCTGCATTGCCTCCTCCCAATAGCTTGGCAGTCCACAGATTGACATCTCCCTTTAGCGCATTAGTTGCGGCTTTGGACCAGACCGATCTTCCTACCGTAAATGAATTGTTTGGATAAAGCTGCAACGCCTGATCTAGATCCTGCTTGATCAACTGGAATACTTGAGACTGGGACTCTCTTTCCCGAAGGGTCACTTCTGCCCCAAAACCCTCAATAGGTTCTGTGCGGATAATCAGGTCCCCCCAAGTTTTGGTCATCGTAAAATACGCAAAGGCACGCATGGTATAAGCCTGTGCCAACATACTGTTTTTTCGAGCTTCCGATGCAAAGGTAATATCCGGAACAAATTTCAAGATAAGGTTGGCAGTATTGATAACCCGATAAAATCCGCTCCAATCAGGATGTCCGGGGGTATCCGCGTTCATTTCGTTCCTGTGAAGGATAAACACCCCCTCTCCAAAGAGTCCTGGAGTCATCACTTCACTGCGGTGTTCGCCAAGCTGGTGCAAGCCCTGCGATAAGTTTCGCAATTCCACGTACATGCCTGTCAATGCCCCGTTGGCATCGTTTTCTGTCCTCCAGAAATTCGTTGTCGTTATTACACTGGTTGGATCCACATTTAATGTTTCGTTGCAGGCACTTGTGAGCATTAGCAACGAAGCAAGTACTGCATATAATTTTATATTTTTCATGGCTTCTTTAGTTTGTGAAAATCAAAAAGTGACATTTACGCCAAAGTTATAATTCCTGGGCAGGGCATATCTTCCGTCGTCTCTTCCCCCTTCTTCCGGGTTAAGCCCCTTGTAGGCCGTGAAATAATGAAGGTTGTTTCCCGTAAAATTCAACCGAATGGCACTGACTCTCAGCATACTCACCACCTTGGCAGGTATGGAGTAACTCAGTGTCAATTCTCTTACACACAGAAAATCACCTGACTCAAAAAATACCGTGTTTCCAGAGTTGACGGTGCCGTTGAAGTTGTTTCGCTGGACACGCTCACCTCCCCAATAAAACCTGGAGTATTCGGCAATATCTCCTTGTTCCTTCCATGAATTTTCGTATTTATCACCCGTCATATTATTATCCCCAAACAAATTAGTGTCAATAAACATCTTTGCCCAGTTAAATATCGTGTGGCCTGTCGTATAATCCATTCTCATGTACAGGTTAAAGTTCTTGTAGGAAATATTATTCGAAATACCACCGGTCCAAACTGGAAACTCCTGCCCCATATATACCTGATCCCGGCTATCAATTGACCCGTTGCCATCGGCATCCAGCCAATTGGTATCTCCCCCGTATTTGGTGCGGTTGGAAGATACAATGTAGGTATCAAGTGGCGCATTTGCGGCCTCTTCGTCCGTGGAATAAATACCCACTTGCTGCCGGCTAAACATCTCACCCAATCGTCCTCCTTCCTGAAGACCACCACTCCAAACATAATCTTTCGCCGCAGTATTCCATATCAAAACACCACCTACCCGGTTGTTTTCAATTCCGTTTGTAGGTAAGCGCAGAATTTTGTTTTTCACTTTGGAAGCATTAAAACCAAGGTTCCACTGAATTCTGGAACGGCTGGGAAGTACTTGGGCTGACAATTCAACCTCAAAACCCCTGTTTTCCAAACTACCCAAATTGGTGAGCACACTGGCAAATCCGGTAGACTGGGGCAATGGCAGACTTGTAATCAGATTATCAGTCACTCTGCGGTAGACATCCACAATGAAATTCAACCGGTTGTCAAACAGACTCAAATCTGTTCCCAGGTTTACTGTTCTGGATTGTTCCCATTGCAGGTCCGGGTTGGGAATGACGGTATTCTGAATGGCGGGTAGTCCTGCATATCGGGCTCCAACGCCATAGGCTCCTTGGGCTGAAAAATCTCCCAAACCACCAATATTACCATTCTCTCCGTAACTGGCTCTAATTTTCATGCGTAGCAGATTTTCGGGAAGGGCATTTTGCCAAAATTCTTCCCTATGCAAGTTCCAGCCGGCTGAAATCCCCGGGAAAAATCCCCATTTGTTCGCCGCTCCTAAATTTGAGGCTCCGTCATAGCGCATATTAAGAGAGAAAAGATATTTCTGTTCGAAGTCATAGTTTACCCGACCAAAGTAACCTAAAATTACCTGATCGGTAATGGAACTGCTCACCGAGGTCGGTTCACTGGATGCATTGAGCGTGGGAATCAGGTCAGTTGAAGCTCCTCGCCCTGTAGCACTCATGGTGTTGATGTTGCGGTCGAAATAGGCAAAACCTAATTTGGCATCAAGGTTATGACTTCCCCCAAAGGTCTTGCCATAGGACAATACCAAGTCTGCCTGCCGCTGTCTCCATTGATAGGTGGATGCATTGGCAACGCGGGTATCCACAAAATTCAAAGGCCCGTTCAGAAATCCCGGTTGAAAATTATAGGAATTGTTGTTGATGTTGTACATCGATATCTGAGGATCAAAAGAAAGTCCGGGAAGAATATCCCATTTAGCCCCAACGGTGTACGTGGATTTTTCCCCAGAGCTTTCCGCAACCCGATTATTTAAAAAATAGAGCGGATTACCTATGCTGCTTGAAGTTCCCGGCGCAAGCGTACCATCCTCAAAGAAAATTTTTGATGTAGGAGCCAAGCCAGCAGAGCGGTAAAAAGTCACCGCCGTAGACTGACCTGTCGTATTCGTGGTATTGTATGTGTACAGCACCCTTCCAAATACACGCAGGTTGTCTTTTACTTGTATGTCACCGTTTAGATTAAAGGTCAACCGGTCATATTGGGTGGTGACAACCGTACCTTCATTGCTTAAATAACCCAATCCGGCATTGAATGTCGCTTTATCCGTTCCTCCTTGAACACTGATATGGTGGTTTTGCGAGATACCTGTCTGGTAAATCAAAGATTGGATGTCATTGTCTTGAAAGATCAGCGTTCGGGAAGGATTCACGGGGTCAGGCATACTTTCCCACCCTTCATCCAATTTGTATTGGTTTTGGGGGGTAAGAAATTGCGTTGTAAATGCGGTGTTGTTTGTCAAATCATTTCCAGTACCAAATCCGTTGGGAAGCGTTAACCTGACAGTTTCATCGGGAAACTTCGCAGGCCGTATATGGCCTAGTCGGTATGCGGTCAAATATTCCCTTGCATTGGCCATTTCATAGAGTTTTCCCGGCTCGGATTGGGTCAAGTCATAGCGGTAAGACACACGTGTCTGCCCGGCCTTGCCTGACTTGGTTGTGATGATTACTACGCCGTTGGACGCACGGGCTCCATATATGGATGTCGCGGCAGCATCCTTCAGCACCTGCATATTTTCAATGTCATCTGCCGACAAATCATTCATGTCCGGCCGGATGACGCCGTCTATAATATATAAAGGAGCTGCTCCATTGGGGTTGTTAATAGAAGTGCCACCACGCACAATGACTCGCGGGGCAGCACCTGGCTGCCCGGATGTACTTTGTACCCGCACTCCGGATACAGTCCCCTGTAAGGCGGAAGCTGCATTGGGAAAAGGAATGGATTGTAAGGCTTTTGCGTCCACTTTGGATATGGAGGTAGTCAACACCTCCCTGGATTGCTCGCCAAATCCAATAACTACCACTTCCTCCATATCTGAGAGTGCCGCTTCAAGCTTTATGTCTATTCGACTTCTAGTGCCGACTAATTCCTCGCGACTTCGGTATCCTATAAATGAAAAAACCAGGGTAGTGCCGCCTTGCGGTATATTGAGTGTATAACTGCCGTCTATATCTGTGATCGTACCCACGGAGGTACCCTTGACCAAGACGTTGACTCCGGGAATGGACTCCCCTGAATCATCCGAGACCGTTCCAGTGATTACATTGCTTGTCTGGGAAAAACCGACTTGGCCTATCAATATCCAACATAGCAATAGGATGATTTTCTTCCAAAAATTAGGAAAATGTACATTTTTCTTCATGGGAAAGTGGTTTTGATTTGGAAATTTCATTTATCCTATCAAAGATATTGCATCCTTTCCCAGAAGGCTTCTACTTTATTTTACATTATCAATACAATCTTACAGGTAATTTTCCAAAAAAATCAAAAACTAACAAATAACCAATTTGCGGCATTCCTATATATTAAATTAAAAAATGAGGCTTTTCCTACATCAAACGAATAAATACGGATTCAAATAAATCTATTCCATTTCTTTCCGAATTATGAACTTGGCTTTTACCAATTGATTTTTGACGGTGTTTTTTGAAATCATCAGAATATCCGCAATCTCATTGTAAGACTTCTTCTCAAAATAATTCATCTCCAAAATCTGCCTCCTTTTGGGAGACAACGACTTTATGATGGTTTCTAACCTGTTGAGGTTGTCCTCCTTTAACTGATCACTGTCATCTTGCCTGTATTGTAACCTTTCCCAAAAACGCTCCTTGAGACACTTGTTCCTATTCATTGCCTTCAGATAGTCAAATATCTCATTTTTCACGGAAGTAAACACATAAGAATTGAAGTTGAGCTCCGGATTGATGTTCTCTCGCTTTTTCAATATTTTCACAAACACTTCGTGGTAAATATTCTCCGCCTCCTGTTCATCCTTTACAATGGAGATACTAAACCGAATTACCGGAACCCGGTAATACTGA
>JBBQXZ010000224.1:0-7860 GCA_038209145.1 Cytophagales bacterium
TCTTTCCGCATCTGAAAACTACCTTTATGTATTGGAACCAGGTAGAGACAAAATTACCGTTAGGGATATAATAACTTTGGATAAAGTCGCCGAAATGACTGTTCCGGCAGACACAAAGAATATTATGCGGGTCGGATTCCAGACGAAATAACAAAATAATTTTTTGGGCAAATAGGTCTCTGGCAGCTTGTCGGAGACCTATTTTTAGGTAATTGGTTTTATGGGTTAAAATCAAAAGTTATTTCGAAATTCATAAGCTATTTTTCATTTTAAAAAAGCCTCATGAGTGATTATTAATCTAATTCCCGGTGAAAACAGTTTTGCCCGCTAATTCAAGCATCACTTCCGCCAGCAGTTCGTAGGATCTCAACCTGTCCTCCTGATTATATATATTGGTGGTGACCATCAGCTCATCGACCCCTGATTGGGAAATGAATTTCTCCAGTTGGTTTTTAGCGGTAGTGGGACTTCCGATAAAGGTATATGCCATCATGTGTTGAATAGCTGAGGACTCTTCCCGGGACCAAATGCTATCCATATTGGTTACCGGCTTTTTCAGGGGATAAGATCTTCCCCGGATGATACCCAGTGCCATTTGGTAAAATGATGTAGCCATGAAATGCGCTTTGCTGTCCGTATCCGCAAGTATTATGTTTACGCAAGCAATGAAATAGGGAGATCTTGACTGCTCGGAAGGAACAAAATTTTTCTTGTAATAACCAGCAGCCTGCAAGAAATAAGTAGGCGCAAAATGGCTGGCAAAAACATAGGGCAACCCTTTTTCGGCTGCCATTACCGCGCTGCTCATGCTGGATCCCAACAGGTAGATGGGCACATCCAACCCTTCTGCGGGAAATGCCCGGACGGGTGCGTCTATATTTTCATCTGAAAAATAGTGCTGAAGATCTTCTAAGTCTTGGGGAAACTCCTGAACGGTTTCCATCCGACCCCTTCTTAAAACGGAGGCTGTACGCTGATCTGTTCCCGGTGCCCGACCCAAGCCAAGGTCTATCCGACCCGGATAGAGGGTTTCCAAAAATCCGATTTGCTCTGCAACCATCAACGGGCTGTGGTTGGGAAGCATGATGCCACCGGATCCTATTCGGATTTTTTTTGTTCCTTGGGCAATATACCCCATAAGCAGGGTGGGAGCGGAGCTACCCACGTAGGCCATGTTGTGGTGTTCGGCTACCCAAAACCGCTGGTAGTTCCAATTTTCGGCATGCTGCGCAAGTTCCAAGCTTCTTTTGTAAGCATCTAGGGCATCATGATCTTCTTTTATAAGGGCTAAATCAAGGATGGAATAGGATATATGCATGGAGGGATAATCAGGATTGTTTCGGTTTAAAAACCGGAATGCGTGTAGTTTCGTTCCGCTTTTCATAATTGGGGTAAAACCAACTATAAATTCAGTCCATAAGTCATCGCATTCTCTCCTGTACTTAATACGAATGGTATGAATGTAAATCAATTGATGGATATTGGGCAGTATTCCTACCTTCATTGACCGATTTTAATATGGACGGCATTTCGGGACTGGAGTTTAGTACTCAACCATTCATTTGCGCGGGCGACAGGTCCCCGAAAGGATAAGGTGTTCTGTTTTGCCAGTAAGCGGGTCATGTAGCTCGCCATTTCTTTCTGTTGTTCTGTACTTAGCCAATCGGGCGAATTTAGCCGTTCTATATCCTGCGGCAAATTTGGGCTTTCTCTGATAAGTATCAGGCTGTCTTTTTCCAATAGGATCAAGTTTTGTCCTTCATTTTTTTCCAATAATGTTTTATTGAAAATATCCTCCAATGAAATAGCCACTTTTTTCCATGGATTAGGGTTGTTGTTTTTTCTGTCGAATATCCATAAGGTTGCCAGCTCTTTTTTCAAAACCCGCGTTGTATCCAATTGTTGGGAAGACAGTATTATTTGACGTTTTTCGGTCATCAGCATCCAGTGATCCATGGAGTAGTTGAACGGAAAAAGTAGATTTAAGAGGAGGCTATCAGATTTTTGGTCGAATACGTTATAGGTGTATCTACTAGTAGAATCTGTCTTTTGAATCAGTTGTGCTTTTCGGATTAATGCCGCTTTTTGATCAATGGAATCGTTGGAAATGACGAACTGCCTGCTTTCACCTACCCGAACTGAAGGTTGCAAAAGATGTCCGACACTTTGGCTAAACTGGTTCATCAGAGAAAGCGAATCACTGTTTGCCCATAAAACCAACAGCGAATCTTTGGGTAATGCTTCTGATTTCAGCCAATTCCTTGTCTGTGCAAGCGTGTCCATTTCGGCCTTGCTAACCAAAGAGTCCAAGCCCATTTGAAATACCCAAGTTGAAAAATAGTTAAACCCGAGGTTGTCTGATTCAAACGAGTATTCCCGTACCTGCTTGGTCATCTCAATTAAAGTTTGCCATTTTTGCCGGGCAAGTTGCTGGTTGTTGAATCGGTTTTCTCTACTCCTGTTGAGTGAGTCAATGATCCTCCTTTCCTCAGTTATGCGTTCTTCGTACAGTTTTGCCTCTTCATAATTGATGAACCGGTCTTTCATGATTTGCTGGGCGAGTTGGATGATTTGGTCATGATGGAAAAAAACCATTTTAATCTCTTTTCCCGTAACCAGAGAAAAAAGTTGCTTCAACGTCTCGCCTCCAAAAAGCTCCGCATGTTTCAGGATGTCCGCCCGCTGGGCACTTACCTCCAACTTCTGCACCGCAAACTCTTTTACTTTTTTGGCGTCATTAAAATTTACTTTTCCGGAGTGAGTCAGAATGTCAAAGCCGGGAATGCCCTTTTCCGGAATAAACCACGGATTGATGTCCGTATTGAGGATCTTTGGGGCAAGTCCGAAAAAATGCAGTTCTGCGGCATCTTCATTGATATAGAACATACTGGGCATTAGCTCACTTAGGTCAAACCCTGCCTTTACGGTTCCTCTACCGATCATGGCTAATTTTTTTCTTGCCTCCTGCCTCGGGGCATCATCTAATTTTCGCTGGACATAGGCGTCTATAAATTCTTCCGTATTCCAATGCGTATCGATCTCTTTCGGATATAATTCGAATAACAGCTGTTTTGTCTGATTTTCAGTTAGGTTGTTCCGGATAGTTGCCTCTTGCTTATCAAATTTCGAATATAAATAGGCCAGCACCTGATCATGCAGCGGCAGCAGTTCGAAAGCTTCCCAATCTTCCCTGTAAATCAATTTATCTAGGATATTATTTCTTGATACAGCGTCGAGGACAAGGCGGTTTCTATCTCTCCGGTTGAGTTTGGGATTTTCGGTCGAAAGGGTCATTATTTTTTCATCCCTTGACAAGGAATCAAAAGTAGCCAAGCGAACAAGCATTTCTTTCAGTTCTTCATAGGCACCAATGGACTGTTGGGTGACTTCGGGGTTTTCCAAAACATCAATTCTAGCTTCTTGAATAGAAGTGATCACTTCTCCATAATACACCGCAGTGATCAGTTCCCCCATCTCCGTGATTTCGGTCACCATATTTGCAGTCGGCTGCAGTTGTGTTTTGCCACCGAATATTCCCAAAGGATTCCACCAGTAAATCAACAAGATGGCAGCAGCAACCAAGGCAATATCAAAAATCAACCGGGCGCTATTTAACAACTGTCGGATCATGGCTTCTGGATGGAATCGGGTTCTTCTTGCAGGATTACCTGACGGATAATCAGCTCGTTACTTTTAAATGTGATATAGATCTCCGAAAAACCGAGGGATTTGAGCAAGGTATGCATCAGTTTACGGGTATGGTCCTGCCCACTCTTGACCAATCCCATAAAGGGCAGACTTTCTCTAATGTCCAGTTCCGCTTGGCGAAAGAACTCCTCTTGGTCCTCTAGCCGGATGTTGTTTAAAAATCGGTTAGGCTGGGAAATCAAGGTATCCGCCACAAAACTTTCCGGAGGATAAGAGAAATTCAGAACTTCAATGGGGGGTAATTGTAGGGTAATTGTGGTTCCTTCGATTTTGATATCATCAGCAGAAAGATTGTTCAGATCTATCCCCGTCTTGACCCTGGCCTGGGAATAAGCCAGAAAAGAAGATTCATTGATGGGGACAAAGAACACTTTTCGGGTTTTTTTCCCAAAGACCACTTTGTCTATCACCACCTCCGAAGTGACCAAATCACTGGCTTGCTGAATTTTACCAACGATCATGGCCCGATCGTCGTTAGCGCATCCAGCAATGAGCCCTATTCCCATTAGGATGAAACAATTCCATATATTGCCTACAAACTTCATAGACCGTCAGCTTTGAATTTTTCGTAGGCGGCTTTCATCTTGGTATCGTATTTATTTTGCTTGTATCCGCTTCCGTTGTAGCCAAAGGCAAAACTTTCCCAATCATAATTTCCATTATTCTGCTCTGAAACGTATTCAATCAAGGCTTTGCCACGGATTTTTTTTGTCTTGATGAATGTCAGGAAATCGAGAAAATGGTAATATTCTGACTCATGCTGTTTTGCCTCAAATTCTTCGTGGTCTTTATATCCCCTGCCTTTGATAAAATGGGTAAGATTTTCTCCCAGTATCTGAAATAATCCCCAAGAGGCGGAGTAAACGGCAGCTTTGGGATTTAATTTCTTGGCTTTTTCGAGCCGGTCATATTCTTTGGCACCTCCTTTATAATGGGCTCTGGTCCATTTTTGGTAGAGGATATCTTCGTTTCCCTTCAGTAATAGCTTGGGATCCATGTTTTCTTTCTCCAGCCATTGCCATAACTTATGCCCTTCAAATAATATTTTGGCCCGGCCATCTTTTAAGTGTCCCCTTCCTGCCGATTCAACGCTGACGATGGCCTTTACCACGGGAAGGGAAAGCTCGATTTTGTCCCGATCCTTCATTTCTTCCAAGGCTATCCGGATGTCCATGTCGCTTAGTATTTTTTGGAAGGTGTTATCTTTCAGCTGAACAAATTCTTCTCCCGGAGATTCAATGATTGTTTTTTCCAGGGAGGTGGATAAAGTCATCCGTACGTTGGTGATGGGAGGGGGTGCTGTTGCGGCTTTATTTTCAATCGCAAAATCCTGGTCTTCTTCCAGAAATTCCCTATCGTCTTCATTGATGCTGTCTCCTGTCACCTTTGGATTGGTTGCACTACTGCCAAGTATTGCCGGAGTTGAATTAGTTGGTGCTTGTGATTGGGGGGCGTTTGGGTCCGTCCATCTTTTGCTGAGGTACCTCAAGGACCTGTCTCCAAAGTAAAAAGCGATCATCATCAGGAATGCAGTTTCAAAAAACTCAAACTGCTGCCGCAATAAAGCGATATCCACTCCCGAATAAGCAGTTCCATAACTGGTGATTAAGAGTGACATTCCCCCCATAAGGAGGGTAAAGGCAATCAAACCGCGCACAGTCCCCGGTGGCAATCCAAATGTCTGGCTTCTGAATGGGTTGTGTTGGGGTACATCCAATTCCCCTTCCTGAATGGAAAGCCCCGCTTTTTGGCGTTCCTTGGAATCATAGATACGGTTCCAATCTTCATCTGTCAGCCCATAATTGATGTTATAAAAGTATACTGACCACATGAAATAAACCAAAAAAACCGCAATCCAGATAACCGCAGTGGCCAAACCAACCGCCTGAAACAAGTTTCCGTGTTCCACATAGACGAAGAATGCCCCAAATATGCCAAATAAGGTAAGCAGGGTAGTAAGGATTACCGTGCCCTTAAAAAAGAAACTGTGATAAGGATTATTGTTTTTATTTTCATTTTTTGCCTTAGGGTTCATTTGCCTGGCGGTGATGCCATACAAAAAGGCAATCGAAGTCAAGAGAATGATGGCTATTTCGAAACTTGTATTTGAGGCTTCCATTCCGTTCACCATACCAATTAATATTACCAGTGTAATTAATACTACTGCCCCAAGCTGTAAAAAGAGGTATCTTTTATTTTGAAATAGGGGAGTTTTTTTTTCAGGTTCAGGGCTTGCTAATTCTGCTGCCACTTGACGAGCTTCGTTGTTCGGTTTGGTGCTTGGGTCCATGATATAAAAATTTGAAAGTGCTTTGGTTAATTTTCAGTTAGGTGGTGATTTCCGCTTTTTCCTCCTCAGGTATGAGCTCGGATCTTTGAATCCAATCTTCATCGAGCAGCTGAATGGTCAGCTTCCGGTTACTGTTAAGCAGGGGGTGTATGGTCTTATAAAACCGCTCAAATGCCAGTCTGGAATGGCTGATCATTTTTTGGGGATCAGCTGCATTTACTCCGTCCGCAATCAGGACACATCCTTTGGTATCTATATGGGTGTTTCCAATATGGATATATACGAGGCTGAAATTTGGTATCTCTTTGATCTCAACGTGAAAATCAAACCATGAAAACTTGTTTCTATATGTCTGCGTCAGTCCGGTGACATTCCTGTTGAGTTGCAATGGATAGACCCCTTGGGGAATTCGGGTATTTCCGTGATTTTTTTCGTCCTGATGGGTATCTTCCAAGGTATAGGCAAAAAATTTACCCTGCAAAAACATCAATCCCAATGTCGTTTGCCCGTCATCCATGTATCGCAGCAGTGTGATATAATGTTGGGCAAGGGGTTTGCCTATCGGTCTCTCATTTCTCAAACCCGCTTCAATTTCTTTGATTTTTTCTTCCAGGTCATTCACGGGTTGCCTGGGAACAGGAGGAGGTGTAGGATTGGTGTTTAAAGGTGGTAGGGCAGCAGCAGAGCTGTTGTTGGGTGAAAACAAAGCTTTTAATCCTTCGGCTCCTTTACGAAAAAGCAAAATAATGTACCCGATAAACCCAACCAACCAAAGCCAAATTTTATCCAATAGTTGGGGTTGTCTGACAAACAAAATCGCTAAAACCACTAGTAGGATGAGGACAAAAATCACAAAATACCGCTTCATGGGAAGTATGTTCGGGTTATGAATAGAATGAAGTGCTTTATTTTAATTTGATTTCCATAAAATATGGAGATATTTAAATCAACCAAAAGATAATTATTAAATTTTTAAATTCAAAAAAGATACTACATTTTTTATGGCTACAACAAAAAGAAACTCAAACGGTTATTCCATTTGGAATGGTTGAAATTAACTATTTATATAGATCAAAATTAAATAGTGTAGAAAAGACGTTCTTTCTTTGAAAACAATTGGATAATTTTTTAACTTGACACCTTAACAATAGAATTTGGAAAAATGGCCAATTACAACTTGCAAATTAACGGAAAAAGTCACCAAGTCGATGTGGATGACGATACCCCTCTATTATGGGTATTGCGGGATCACCTTGGGCTGGTTGGTACCAAGTATTCATGTGGTATATCCCAATGCGGTGCCTGCACCGTGCATCTCAATGACAATGCGGTAAAATCTTGCACCTTGCCCGTATCTGCGGTCGGTACTGACAAAGTCACAACTATCGAGGGACTATCTGCGGATGGCGATCATCCCGTACAAAAGGCCTGGGAGGAGATAGACGTGGCCCAATGCGGCTACTGCCAGGCGGGTCAGATCATGACAGCCGCGGCTTTGCTGAAGAGAACTCCCAATCCCAGTGAGGAAGACGTTATCGAAGCAATGAACGGTAATATCTGTCGGTGCGGTACCTATCACAGAATTAAAGAAGCGGTATTACTAGCCTCATCCAAAACTAAATGACCATGACTACACAAATCAAAACCAATAGAAGAGACTTCTTAAAGATAGCTGCAACGGCAAGTGGTGGGTTATTGCTGGGGTTTCATTTTACAGGGTGTGAATCACCCCAAATGAAGGTAATTACCGATGAGGAATTGCTTTCCCAAGCGCTTCCCTACAACAACTTTTTATCCATAGCCCCTGATGGCCATGTTGTGATTTTTTCCCCAAATCCTGAACTGGGTCAAAATATAAAGAC
>JBBQXZ010000225.1:0-7846 GCA_038209145.1 Cytophagales bacterium
CAATTTGACGTTTGCTTTTCTCCCGAGCAGATGCTGATAGACCGACAGATAAGCGAAGAGATCGCCACTCGGATTAATAGTGCGCTTCAGCAGCTAAGTCCCCGTAAAAAAGAAGTCATCTATTATTTTTTCTTTGAGGAGCTTTCCTATTCCCAGATTCAGGAGATAATGAAACTGGACAATATAAAATCAGTCAGAAACTTGGTTTACAAGGCATTGGATTTTTTGCGAGAGATTTTAGCTTGAATTTTTAGAATAAAATAAAAAAAGTTTGAAAAAGTAGATGTCATTTTTCGGTTTATGGGCTTTGGAGGTTGTAAGGCTAAAAAACACATGCACGCAGTGATTGACCTTTTATCCCAAGAAGAATTTGTACGGTGGGTACAGAAACCTGACGAAGAGCTGGATGCTTTTTGGAAGCAGTGGATGGTAGCTCATCCCGAACGGATATCCGATGTCAAAATGGCCCGTGAATTTTTAATGGGGCTGAAGTCTGATTCGATCACCGCCCCGCCACTTTCCCTTAAACAGGATATTCTTTTAAGGGTGCTTCAGGAGGACAATAAACCTTCCCAAGTTTCAGCACGAATAGAACCGTATTCCCCCATGGAGCAATATAACTGGACTTTTTTCAGTCAGTTTCAGCGGATAGCTGCTGTCTTGTTTCTGGGTTTTTTCATTTCATTTCTTTTTGCTGTGAATAATCCCGAACCGGAAGCTGTGATCGTAGAATCAACCCCTATCGAGTGGGTAACCAAAAGAACGGATAAAGGAGAGAAACTCAAGGTGACCCTTCCGGACAAAACAGAGGTGTGGTTAAATGCGTCTACTGAAATTTCCTACCCGGTTAAATTTGAAGGAAAAGAAAGGGTGCTTAGGGTGAATGGGGAAGCATTTTTCGACATTTACCCGGATAGTGTCCAACCTTTTGTCGTTGATGCCTCCGGACTGTTGACAAAGGCATTGGGTACCTCGTTTACGGTTACCAATGATATCGAAAACCAGAAAACCAAAGTATCTCTGGCTACTGGCAAAGTTCACATTACGCACCAAGATGCGCAGTTTGATGAATTATTGGTACCTGGACAACAATTAATATTTGATGAAGAAAACCTACAAACGCAAATTGGGTCCTATGACTGGAAAAAAGAAATAGGCTGGAAAGAGGGCTGGTTGGTTTTTAAAAAGGCAAGTTTCGAAGAAGTAGTCGAAACGCTGGAAAATTGGTATGGGATCCGGATTACAACTGTAAACCTGCCCACACGAAAATGGGATTATTCTGGAGAATATCAGCGACAGACATTGGAAAACATTTTAGCTAGCATGGCTTTCATTGAGCAATTTACATATACCATAATAGACAAACAAGTAACCATAAAATTCTAAATAATGAAAAAAAACCCAGAAAATACAAGTTAAAAAAAGCCAACTGAATATATCAGTTGGCTTGATGTCAGTCGATGCTTGCTTGACCATTGGGGAATGAGCCGCAAGCAAAGACCCCGTTTAATGAAATAATCCAATAAACCTTTCAAAATTATGAAATTAAAATTACAAAAGACAATTTTTATGTTGTCCAAATACTTCTTGTATGGCTTCGTAGTACAACTGTTGATATTCAACTTTGGATTTGCAGTAAATGTCAAAGGTCAGTACAAATCCATTAGTGATGTCCATGTGAAACTCGACCGGGAGACACTGACTTTGAATCAGTTCTTTGGGATGATTCAGAAACAAACCTCCTTCCAATTTTCATTTGACCAAAAGGATATAGATAAGCGGACGCTTATCTTCTTGGAGAAAAAAGCCGGGACCGTAGAGGAGTTATTGACCGAAGTCTCCAAGCAGTCTTCACTCCGCTTCCGTCAATTAAACAACAGTATAGACGCCATAAAATTTACGGCGGACAATGAGGAGGTACAACCTATCCTGGATACCAACATCAGGGGGACTGTCAAAGACGAAAATGGTGATCCGCTTCCGGGTGCCACCGTTACCATAGACGGCACAAGTCGGGGAACCGTTTCTGACATTGACGGCAATTATACCCTGGAAGTACCTGATGGGGCTATTTTGGTCATTTCGTTTATCGGATACAAGGCTAAAAAAGTTCCTGTGGGCAACCGCACGGAAATCGAAACTTCCTTAGAACTCGATGAATCCAGCCTTCAAGAAGTAGTCGTCGTGGGATACGGGATGCAAAAAAGGTCTGATCTCACCGGATCAATTGGGTCACTGAAAGAAGAGGCCTTCAATAAGGGAGTAATCGTATCTCCGGAACAACTGCTTCAGGGCAAAATCGCCGGGGTAAACGTAACCGCTACCAGCGGAGAACCCGGAGCAGCCTCCAGAATGACCATCCGGGGACCTGGATCCGTAAGAAGTGGTAGCGGCCCTTTATTCGTTGTGGATGGGGTAGCTCTTGACAATTCGGCTTCCACCACCGGCGGGGCAGATTTGGGTGTGTCAGGTTCAGCTCCGGCCAATCCCTTAAATTTCCTCAATCCCGCGGATATTGAATCCATCGATGTATTGAAGGATGCGTCTGCCACTGCCATATATGGTTCAAGAGGTGCCAATGGGGTCGTATTGATTACCACCAAAAAAGGTGATGCCGCAGAACCTAAACTAAACTACAGCAGCAGCTTCGCTTTTTCACAAGTAACCAAAACCATTGATGTACTCAATGCGCAAGAATTCCGGGATTATACCAATCAATACGGTAATACGGCCAATATTGGCCCTGCCAATACATATTGGCAGGATGAAATATTCCGTTCCGCCTTCACCCATAACCATAACATCTCTTACGGGGGCGGTACCAAAAACGGAAATTTCTATGCCTCTATCAGTGCGTTAGACCAAGAAGGTGTGGTAAAGGAGAGTTCAATGAAGCGGTATACCGCACGAATGAACATGAGTCAGCGCTTTATCAATGACCGTCTGAAGTTTGGCATCAACCTGACAACCAGCAATACCCGAAACGATTCTCCACCCATCGGAGACAATGCAGGTGTTGGAGGAGATGCGCTTTCCAATGCCCTTACGGCAAATCCCACCTACCCTGTCCGCAATGAGAACGGAACTACCTATCTTTTTCCGGAAGGTATCAATCCGGTGATGATGATGGACATGTTCACCGAGTTTTCAAAAGTCAACAGGGTGTTGGCTAACTTGGACGTAAGTTTTGAAATATTCAAAGGCCTGGAGTATAAATTAAACGTGGCAGTAGACAATTCCCAGGGTTCACGTATAAGCCAAATCAGTCGTCATACCGTGCAGCGTCTACCCCATCCAGGAGGTAGGCTGCAAGATGCTACCACGGAAAATGGCAACTTTCTGACTGAGAGTTTCTTAAATTACAGGTTTTCTTTGGGAGATGGCAAGCATGATTTCAACGTATTGGCTGGATATTCCTACCAAAAATTCAATAATTCCTTTCGATTCTGGAGTATCAACAACTTTGCAACTAGGGAAATTGAAGCCTACAGAAATCCAGGTATCGGTTCCGACCTTTCTATAGGTATCAACAGACCAGGAGGCGGTGCTAGTGAAAATGAATTACAATCTTACTTCAGCAGATTAAATTACAACTATGATGAGAAGTATTATCTGACAGCCACCATGAGGGCGGATGGATCCTCCCGATTTGGTGCGGACAACCGGTATGGCTATTTCCCATCCTTTTCCGCCGCCTGGCAGATTTCGAATGAAAGTTTCCTAAGCAGTGCAGTAGCGCTGAGTAATCTGCGACTGAGGGCAGGCTGGGGAAGAACCGGTAACCAGGATATTCCTTCCTATATTACCCAACAACTCTTGACAGTAAACACTGGTCCCGGATCAGGCTACGCCCTTACACCGGGAGCTAATTCGGCGGTATCACCGGGTATCAACTTTGTCCGTCTTCAAAATCCGGGTATCAAATGGGAAGTTTCTTCCCAGACCAACATCGGATTTGACTTTGGATTCTTTGGAGAGGAACTGTATGGTACCGTGGATGTCTTCCGAAAAGTTTCCAGTGACATTCTATGGGAAACCTTAACAGGTGTGGATCCCATTGTCGCCACTTCTTCCTTCTGGAGCAACTATCCCATGGAAATTGAAAATACAGGTTTGGAATTGGCCTTGGGATATAGAAAGAATATAGGCACTGACTTCAGGCTGGATATTGGCGGAAACATCAGCTTCCTCCGCAACAACGTAAGCAACTTGCCGGTATCCATATTACGGACCGGCGGTATCGGGGGACCGGGTCTATCTGGGGTGCAGGTAAATGGCTTCCTCAATGATTTTCCGGTGGGAACGTTCTGGATTCACGAGTGGATAGGGCTGAATGAGGCAGGAAACAACCGCTTCCGCGATGTGGATGGTGACGGATTGGTTACAGATGCCGACTTTGTGAATGGAGGATCTGGCCTGCCAAGAACCATCTTTGGTTTTTATACCAATGCTTCCTACAAACGGTTTGACCTGACGGTAAATTTTAACGGCGTATCAGGCAACCAAATCTATTGGAATGATGAAAATGCTTATTTCAACCTTCCCAGACTCGTGGCAGGAAACAATGTGGCCGCCAGCGTGCTGGATTTTCCGGAGGAAAGCAGAAATAACTCAGCATCGCCATCTACCCGATTTATTCATAACGGTGATTTTATCCGGCTAAACAATGCCAGCCTGGGGTATAATTTCAACACCAGTTCGATTTCCTGGTTACAGAATATGAGTTTGTCTGTTACCGGCCAAAACCTATTCATTATTACCAAGTATCCGGGATTTGATCCCGAAGTGGATACGCCAAGATCTCAGGGTGGGTTTGTTTCTACCGGCATAGATGGAACCCGATATCCCACTGCCAGGGGCTTGGTTTTAGGTTTAAACATCACATTTTAACGATCCCGAGAAATGAAAAATATAGCGAAAATATTGCTTTCTATTAGTATCTTATTAGGTGTTGGCTGTACGGACCTCACCGAAGTAATCTTGGATACTGCTGTCGGAGAAGGCGTACTTGAATCACCGGAAGCAGCGGACCAGATTTTGGCTCCCGTGTATGCACGGATGAATGAAATGTACGGAAGCCACAACTGGCTTTTCAATTTGCAGTCTATCGCATCGGACGAGTCCATCGTTCCATTCAGAGGAGGGACAGACTGGTTTGACGGCGGTATCTTTATTGAAATGCACCAACACAGCTGGACCCCATTCCACAGTACCATCAGGAACGTTTGGTCACACGTGACCCAAGGCATAGCCCGGGCTGCCGGTGCCCAGCAAACATTGGCAGCCATTAATGGTCCGCAACGATATATCGCGGAGGCACGTGCGATGGGTGCTTATTACAATTGGTTGCTGCTTGACCATTACGGCGTAGCTTTTGTGAAGTTGCCTGAGGAAGTGGGTACTCCCATACTTTCCCGGGTATTGAGGGGAAGTGAAGCAGTTACCTATATATTAGGTGAAATTGATGCCGTAGAACCACAGTTGGGTACCAAATCAGAAGTAGGTTCCACGAGATTTTCCAAAGCCGCGGCTTGGGGGTTAAAAGCCAAAATTCTACTTAATAAAGCCGTTTATTCTGATCGGTATGCAGCTAGTTTTAGCTTTGACAATGCGGATATGGCCCAAGTTGTTGCGTATACCACAGAAATCATAAATTCCGGATTGTACGGTCTGGAAACAGAAGATTACTTCTCGATCTGGAATATAAACAACCATGATCACAAGGAACATATCTTTGCGTTTGACCAGCGGTTGGAAACAAACGGCTCCAACAGACATGCCTGGTTTGGCACCTCCAGAGCCAGACATGGATCGCTTACAAACATCCTGGCTGTAGGAAGTGACGGGGTGTCGCTCACGACAGATTTTTACAACAAATGGGAAGGTAACCGGGATGATCCTCGCTATTTTCAACGCAATCTGCCGGATGGCGGTTCTATTCCAGAAAGCCAATTCCGCTGGAACAGGGGAATACAGGTAGGTCAACAATACGGGATTGTATTGGACCCGACAAACCGATTTAAGCGTACGCCAACAGGCGAATTGGTGGTCGAAAAGCTGGTCAACCGTACCCGAACCGGGGAAGATGTTGTCTATACCGTAGAAGTTGACCTCACCACGAACAGGGGCCATTCCAATGGACCAAGGGCTTTTAAAATGGCTTTCGATCCCATGGCACAGACTGGCCAATGCTGCAGCAGGGTGAATATCCCCTTAATTCGGATGGGTGACGTGTACCTGATGCGGGCAGAAGCCGAACTTCGAAGAGGAAATCCAACAGCCGCATTGGCGGATGTCAATGCGCTGCGTACAGCCAGAGGCGCCAGGTTATTGACTTCCATTAATTTGGAATCACTATATCTGGAGCGTTCCTATGAGCTTTATGTGGAAATGCAGGCAAGAACTGATGCCATCCGCTTTGGCAAGTGGGAAAATCAGTGGATAGACAAGACCAGTTCCAATCCTATACGTAGAATTTACCCCATTCCCCAGAACGTGATCGATGCGGCAAGTGGCTCACCGGGTTTTTTGGAACAAAATCAAGGATATTAATTTAAAAAACCGCCTTTAATTAAAAGGCGGTTTTTTTTATTTAAATTGGGTATATTAATCAGATGGAGAATGGGGTTTACCAGCTACCCGTAGGGGGCAATTCTCAAAATCATGTAGCTCATTCAGCCCCTCCGGGTTATAGGTTTAAATTTCCCCCAAAAACCAATTTTGCCGCTCAATATAAAATGCTTACCTCATTCATCGACACCTTTGAGCCAGAAGATCAACGATTGAATGCGTTTGTTTTTCAATATACCAACATGGCCGGCAATTTGATCGTTTTGGGTGTAGATGATGTTAGGAGTTTTAAATATATCGAAGATGCCCAGGGGGTAGGTGCCAACAGCGGAAATGATGTGCCCTTGTTGCGGTATGCAGATATTCTTTTATCCAGAGCTGAGGCCCTTAATGAGCTTAACGGTCCAAATGAGGAATCCATTGGGTTGATCAATAGGGTGAGAGAAGTGGCAGGTGCCTCATCCGTTAATCTTTCTGATTTTTCATCAAAAGAACTGATACGAGATTTTATTCTGGCAGAAAATACCGTGGTGATCTTTACTTCTGATAATGGAGGATTGCTCGGAGGGGAAAAAAACAGGGTTACGGATAATGCCCCATTGAGAAGCGGAAAAGGATATCCTTTTGAAGGTGGAATACGGGTGCCGACAATAATTAGATGGCCTGGCGTGATAGAGAAAGGCACCATCTCGGAAGTACCCATTATTTCGATGGATTATTTTCCTACCATGTTGGATATAGTGGGTTTGGATCTGCAAAAATTCAGATTTGACGGGGCAAGTCTTTTAGGGGTATTGAAATCTGACAAAATGGTTGAAAGGGATCTATTTTGGCATTTCCCACATTACCGGCAAGATGATGTCGGTCCTTATACTATTGTCAGATCCGGTCCTTATAAACTTATTTATTACTACGATAGTACACCCAGTGAACTTTATCATCTTATTGAAGGTGTGTCGGAAGCTAACAACCTTGCCTAGAAAGAACCTGATTTGGTAAAGGAGTTGGAAATTAAAATTGACATTTGGTTAATAGAAACTAACGCAAAAACACCAAAAGTCATCAACACTTTTTCCCCCAACTCTAAACCCGATACTGGTAATTAATAACCTCCGCCTTTTCCAGCTAGAGGGCAAAAACATGGACTTTTTGGAGATGATTGTTGTATATTCGTTAGATGTATCGGCCATTAAAGAAGGCCAATTAGACGAAACTATTAAATCCATTAATGTGAGACTCAAAAAAGCAGCGGCGGGGCAAGGGTAGTCACCCACCA
>JBBQXZ010000226.1:0-7777 GCA_038209145.1 Cytophagales bacterium
TAAATGTAATGTATGCTAAGAGTCCTTACACTGTAATCAGAGATGGCGTATTCCCTCACCCAACGGTCTCTGAATTGATTCCAACACTATTGGAAAATCTGACGCCAGAATGATTAAACAAACAGTCTCAATATACCTTCTCCCCTTTCTTTAACCACATGCCCCGCATCTTGTTATAGGTACTTCTCAAAAGCGTTTTAAAAGGAAGGCTCTAAGAAAATGGAAAAAGAAGGGGGAGCAAAGAATGCCAAAAATACCATGAAAATTGCCAGTCGATAAGTAGCTTTCATGTTTTCCAAATTAATACCACCAGCCGCTGAGTTGGTTAGATTTCCAAGGGCAGTGGCGATTTGCTGAATTTCCGCATCCCTTCCCTTAATCTGCTGACGTAGCTTTAAAAATTCCGGGTCATTATAGGAAAGGTGGACAGTTCCTTCGGCGTTTTGCCATACAAGAATTTTTTGTGGTAAGTCCAGGCCTATGGTTTGGGATTCCTGCATTAGGGGTGTGCCTAAATTGGGGTTTCCGAAAATTACGACTTTTGTTGGTCTCAATTCCAGTCCGCTGCTTTCGGCATTTTACTGGTGATCCAGCTCGGCCAATATAGAAAGGTTCTTATTTGCAGAAATGGCCCCTTTTAGACTTTGATAGGTTGTCTCAAAGTCCCGGGAACTCGTTACGGTTACCACACCTTCATTCTCAGTGACTGCTTGACAAATGCTACTGCTTATGTTATTCTGTATTGCGGCACTCACCAAGTTTACCAGCGCACCGGAAATTTGGGAAAGGCTTTCTACTCCGTTTAAGGCATAACGGGATTACAAATAGTCTGCACTGGTGTAGAGCGAAAAAACTTTGTCATTTTGCTACGCTTTTCGGGACAGACTTTGATCCAAAAACGAACCAAAAAAATCCAAGGCTGTATGAAAATCTTCATGCAAAATGAATCAGTCCCTGTGTAGGATAATGAACTGATATTATCCGTTATGTAAAAGTGTTGCTCTTGAAAAGACATGGCTACTTCTGTAGGTCTAAAGCCATAATTTGCTTCAGGCAAGGCCGCGGCATTTGAATAATCAAGGAGTCGCTGTCAAACTCCGGCATAATGCCCGTCAAAATATTCCTGAGCTTTTTAATCCGTCCCGGAGCAGTAGTAACATTATCCGTCGAAACACCATACATTGATCTTTATAATAAATGCAATAAAGTTAACTTCTGATAAAAAACCAATAGGGGCTGTCAGGAAAAAACGAAATTACCGACTACTCAATCGTAAAGAGTTAGCTATACTAAAAATCGAATTCATCAAATGTGTACCGTATCCTATATTCCCATTGCGCAAGGCTATTTACTGACCTCAAGCAGGGATGAACAGATTCAAAGGGAAACCGTTCCTCCAAGAGCATACCGCCATACTGGTAAGAATATAATCTATCCCAGAGATGCACGTTCTGGTGGTACCTGGATTGCTGCGTGTAGTGATGAAACTGTTGCCTGTTTGCTAAATGGGGCTTTTGAAAAGCATCAAAAAAAGCCGATACAGGTGGTAAGCAGAGGGAAAATGGTCTTGGAATCACTGGAATACAATGATTTCAATATATTTGTTAAAAATTTTGATTTTAACCAAGTGGAACCTTTTACCCTTATAACGGTTAGAAGGGACTCCTTTTTTGAGCTAAAATGGAACGGGGAATCCACCTTGCTAACGGTACTGGACAAAGACAAACCCAAAATCTGGTCATCGCCTACTTTGTACTCGGAGGAACAACGAATAGAAAGAGAAAAATGGTTTTACCATTGGCTTTCTACCAAATCAAATCATCCTGATTTCGACATGATGGGTTTTCACAGCAGCCATCACGGGGAAGATAAAACGTTCGATATTTTAATGAATAGACCGGATGGTATGCAAACGGTAAGCATTACCCAAATTGGGAATTCCTTATTCAGCCCTTCCATGATTCATGTTGATTTGAAAGAAAAGAAAACCTTCGGGCCTTTTTTTTATACCATTTGACCGAGAAGAGGACTATTTGGAGGCCTGTGCTTGGCACAGCTATGATGGTGTCGAAACTAGCACGAATTAGCCGACCAGGAAGACATTCGAGCACGTTACAGAATGCCTATTTCTTAATTCGGGTTAAACTTCGGAAAGTATAATCACGTAAATTGATACAAAAACAACGCAATGAAGAAAAAAAGCACCTACCTGAAAGTTTGTTTAATTTTAATGCTTGGAATTTGTTCGGGGTGTCTCTCATTCAGGGAAAGTGACCGAAAACTCAATCGTACCATGAAAAAAAAAGGGCAAAACTACGAAATTCACTATTCTCCCAAAGATACACTCCGGTGGCTGTGGTATAAAAATGACAACCCGGATGTTCCTCTGCTCCTATTTATCCATGGAGCTCCAGGTTCCTCCACTTCCTTTTTGTCCTACCTCAAAAACGAGCGTTTACGGGATTCATTTTCCATACTAGTGGTGGACCGCCCAGGTTACGGATTCTCAGACTATGGTGTTTACCAACCCATACCCAAGCAATATGAGGCAATCAAACGTATTCTTCAATTTTCCGGAATAGATGAAAATGTCGTTACAGTTGGTCATTCCTACGGCGGAACCATCTCCGGGTACATAGCCATTCAGAATCCAGATTGGCTAAAAGGAACTATTATGATTGCGCCGGCCATTGACCCGGAGCAGGAAAAGTACCTCTGGTTTGGCAAGCTGGCACTGAACAAAAGTACCCGCTGGATGACGCCGCGATCCCTTCGGGTGGCCGCAGACGAGAAATACAGCCATGAAGAGGAACTCAATACGTTTATAACGGACTGGTACAAGATCAACAAACCTGTGCTTCATATTCATGGGGACGCAGACGGGCTGGTCCCTTATGGTAATGTTGACTTCTCTAAAAACAACATCCCTGAAAAATGGCTGGAAATAGTAACCGTCCAAAATAAAGGGCATCTCATTCCTTTTACAGATAGCGAGACCATGGTTGATGAAATCATCCGTTTTGTTTCTAAAGTGGAAGAAAAGGGTATCCTGTCAAGTCCGGTTGGATTTTTTTCCGGACGGAACGTTTTTTTCAGAAAAACTTCATATCGGGAATAGTTGTTATCCAAAGGAAGTTATTACAATTTTTTTGCCTGTCATACATGGCCACTTAGTTTTATCATTAAAACAAAACAAAAACCCGTACGCAACATTAAATTTGGTGCACCAGAAAAATCTATGGTGATTGAAGGAAATCATGTGGATGGTAAAAACACCAAGATAAGCCGTTTTACCGGAAGACTCGAAAAATCCGGGGACCTGGACGATGTCAAACGAAAACTACTTTTGGAAATCGCCAACAAATGTCCTGTACACCGAACCTTACAAAGAAGAAATTTTCATTGAAACAACCATTTAAACAGAACAACGTAGGACACTTTACTGACAGCGCCATTAAAAAATTGAATTTGATGAGGCTACTTTTTTTACTTGAATTTTATTCTTATTTTTCCTTTCAAATTAAGAATGAGTTATTTTATAAAAGCATGAGTAATCCACAGAATGCCACTAACAAGGAAACCTTAAAAGATTGGGTATATGCCTATGGTGATTATTTATATAGCTGGGCGTACCATAAAACTGGAAACAGAGAAACTGCCGAAGACCTTGTTCAGGAGGTTTTTCTTGCCGCTGTGAAAAACTTTAATGGTTTCCAGGAAAATAGCAGCCCTAAAACTTGGCTTGTGAAGATTTTAAATAATAAAATCATCGATCACTACAGAAAATCTGCCAAGAAAACCCTGCATTTGGATGAACAGACTTTTCAGTTTACTGAAAGCCTGTTTAATGACAATGGTAATTGGAAAGCCAACGGGTTGGAGGAATCCTGGTCGCAAGAAACCCAATTGCTGGATGATCCTGCTTTTAACGATGTAATGAAGGTCTGCATGGATGACTTGCCTCCCAAATGGAGGCTGGCCGTCATTTCAAAGTATATTTTTGATAGAGAAACGTTGGAAATCTGTCAGGAACTCGAAATCAGTAAGACTAATTACTGGCAGGTTTTACATAGGGCCAAACTCCTTCTAAAAAAATGCCTGGAGATCAATTGGTTTGGAGCTAACTGACACATTACGTATGAATTTAGAAAAAATCATGACAAAACTGCTTCTTTCCTGTAAAGAAGCCACTTGCCTAATTGAAAAACAATCCGTCTTCCCACTTACCTTCAAAGAAAGATGCAGGCTATCCATTCACCTAAAAATGTGTGTGGTTTGCAATCATTATAAACGCCAAAGCGAGACCATGGAGAAGGCCTTGGCCAAATGGATCAATATGGAAGGATCTCCAGAAGAGGTGTTACCCCCAAAATCAAAAAAGCGGATAGTTGAAAAAATAAAAGAAGATAAAATTTTTTTGTCAGGAAACGTCTTCCTGTCCGACTAATATATCAGCAAATGAGGTAATGAAAATTATCCTGAGACTGATGGAAAATATAAAGTAAACAGGTGCAACTCTGGTAGGCGTATCCTAAAACACTCCCTTCAGTTTCAGGATGATTAATAAAATAAATCAACCATGAAACTGAGTACCTTCCAACAAAAACTGAATAGGGAAAGCCCTTATGATTATTCGGGATTAAAAGCTGCTTTTCTCAACTGCACCCTAAAGAAATCACCGGAGCTGTCCCATACCGAAGGCCTGATCGGGATGAGTCAGGCCATCATGGAGGCGAACAGAATAGCTACCGAGATTATACAAACAGTAGACCACCGGATTGCTTTTGGAGTCTATCCCGATATGTCTAGAAAGGCTGGTATGTGGATCACTTTCCTCCCATTGAGCAAAAAATAATGGATGCGGATATATTGGTAATCGCAACTCCCATCTGGTTGGGAGATAAATCTTCTGTTGCTACCCTGGCTATAGAACGATTATACGGATTTTCCGGAGAACTAAACCAAAGTGGCCAATATGCATACTACGGGAAAGTCGGCGGATGCCTGGTGACAGGCAACGAAGATGGCGTGAAACACTGCTCCATGTCCATCTTATATGCCCTCCAGCACATGGGTTATTCCATTCCTCCACAGGCAGATGCGGTGTGGATTGGGGAGGTGGGGCCGGGGGCGTCGTATCTGGATAATGGTTTGGGAGGAACAGAGAATGATTTTACCAACCGCAATACAACCTTTATGACATGGAACCTGATGCACCAGGCACTTTTGCTAAAAACACATGGTATTCCTCCATACGGAAATCATCGTACTGCATGGGAGGACGGAGAAAGCAATCCCAATCCCGCACATAGATAAACAATAAATATGAAAAAACTAGTTACTATCGTATTTACCGTTATTGTTTTGGAAATGATCTTAATGGGGATGGGAAATTTTACGATGTCTCCCCTTTTAACCGGAAATAGCTTTTTAGCCATTGCCTATCCCTTTTTAAAAGAAAGTTGGAATGCGAAATTTGCTAAATAAGCCATGAAAATTCATTTGATAAGTTTGGTGATTTTTGGAACCCTTTCCATGTATTCGTTCGTCAGTTCTCAGGAAAACTCCGACTCAAAGGTTGCGGTTAAAGGCCTAATGGTAGGAAATCAAGTGAATAATTTTAACGCAAAAGACCATGAAGGTAATGGTTTTGACCTTTATAAAGCTTTAGAAAATGGTGCGGTGGTATTGTTTTTTTACCGTGGAAATTGGTGCCCGGTATGCAACTGCCACCGTAGCGAGCTGGAAGATAATCTTGATCTTATTTACCAAAAAGGTGCTCAGGTAGTCGCCGTTTCTCCCGAAAAACCTGAACTTATGGTTAAGACGATAAAAAAGACCAAGGCTTCATTTACGCTACCTAATGATGAGGGCTCCCGGATCTCAGAAGCTTTTGATATGGCTTATATTCCGGAGAAACCTGTTGCCAAAAAATTGACCTTTCTCCAGGATAACCGTTTATCCGAATCAATCGGCGATGAAAGTCAAAGATTACCTATTCCTGCTACCCATATCATTGAAAAATCCGGAATGATTTCGTGGAGACACTTTGATCCCAACATAAAAAACGCGCTTCGGCAAAAGAAATCGTTGAAGCTTTAAACTAAAACTAACTTAAAATCGAAAATGTACCATGAAAAATCCATTAAAATTATATGTGTTGATTGCTTCCTTCTTTCTGGCCGTCACTTGCCTACAGGCCCAAAACACAACAATACCTAAAAAAGAATCAAACATTGATCTGGCACTGGGAATAGGGGAAAGCAGCAGTTTTTCCTATGCCTTGTCCTGGAATACCAGCTATGGGATGTTCTCTTCCAACAAATTCAGATTGGGATATGGTATCCGGTTTTCGGGATTTACCGGGAGCGATCTCAACTACATTACTGCCCCCGCTGATCTTACCGGTGATGATACTACAATCGATACCCTCCTGATAAGTAGTCCCCATTCCATGGGCTTGAGTGCACTGGTGAACTTACAGTATCAGTTTAGCCCTAAATTCAAACTGGGGTTTAATATCGATGCGGTTGGAGTGGGTTTTGGAAGTACTGGCAATGCCAGGTTTATATCCTCGAACAACACGGGGCAATATCCCGAAACGGTAGAAGCAAGTCCTTCTTCTTTTAACTTGCTTTTAGTGGGGGACAACGACCTTGGCCAACTTAAATCGGAATTTTATATCGCCTATGCCCTGTCAGAAAAAACCTGGCTTCGGGGAGGGTTGGACATGACTTTTTCCGAATATACCAGTAACCGGGAATTGACCAATGCGAACGACCGCTTCAGATACAAGCCCATGCTTATTTTCCTGGCCATTTCATATAATCCCTTTAACAAATAAATCCAAAATAAAACTACCATGAAAATATCGTTATTAATAATTATTTGGTTTTGGGTTTCAATCCCCGAACCAAGGGAAGATTATGGGAAATGGGAATCCAGTCAGGAGGAATCCTACATTAAATTTAATATACGCAATTTGGGGTTGAATGTGGAAGGGATTTTCAACTCCTTCACTACTACTGTTAATTATAACAAAAGCCAACCGGCTAAAAGCAGTTTTTCTGCAAAAATACAGGTTAATTCCATTAATACAGGTATCAATTTAAGGGACAATCACCTGAAGAAGGAAGAGTATTTTCATGCGGAAAAATATCCGACTATAACCTTTCAATCTAAAAGCGTCAGTAGTCCTTCCACTAATCGGCTTAAGGTTAAAGGTGATTTGACTATTAAAGGGAAAACGCTTCCCGTGGAGTTGGAGGTAGAAGTTTCTGAAGCCGGAGGAAAAACGCAATTTTCCATCACGTGTCAAATTGACCGCAAAGATTTTGGAGTGGGCGGCAGTAGCTGGACCATGTCTGATGACGTATATCTGGATTTATATGTTGAAAATTGAAAGGAGACAATGGCAAAAAAGGTTCTTCAATCACTGCCCCCGGCACACATTCGGTTTCCAAAGACATGATGTCAGAAATCTACGGGGAAATGTATTACAAAAATGATACTTTCCTATTTTACATAAATAAGATTTAGCTTCAACCATACTAATTCATTGCAGGCTATAAAAATAATAACAAAGCTCTTGAAAATTGTGCCCACGGTCTTGCTGATCGTAGCTGCCTGTCACCTGACCTATGGCCAGGAAAACGATAGCACCATTTTCAAGGCACTACCTTTGGCTTATTATACACCGGAAACCCGCATTGCTTTAGAAGCTTTTGCCTTTTACAGCTATTATTCTGAGGGCAGTCGGAGAAAATCAAATATTCGG
>JBBQXZ010000227.1:0-7727 GCA_038209145.1 Cytophagales bacterium
TTCCGATACTGATGCCCTGCATAACGACAGATGCAAAGGGGATGGGATCACCTGTTTCTGCATCAGTGACTTTCCCTTTGATCTTCAACTGTCCATAAGTTGACAAGGACAGTAACGAAAAAAGCAATATCAATAAAAATCTGGTTTTCAATTTTTGGAAGCTGTTTATACTCTTTTGGCAAAAATAATATGTAATAGCTTGTAAATCGAAATTCGCAAGCAATAGTTCTGGATGGGGCATAAAATGGGGCTGATTAGTTATTTTATTTTGGGGGGTACCAAATAATTGCATGGCAGGCTTCCAACACCAAGTTATCTGTTTGCAAATTCCTGACAAGAGGTAAGGCGTTTTATGCACAATAGCCCGTCGATTCAGTAGAGAAAACTTTTTTTCACGCCACGATCGCCACGGATTTCACGCCACGCACGCCACGAAGATCCAATTTACTTTCGGTAGCCATTTTACTAAACCGATAAAAGGGAGGTAAAGATAGCCTTCATCCAAATTATACGTTTCCAAGGAAAGTCATGCCCTTGGTTGGTTAATGTAAGATGGAATTATTCATTTCTTTATTAATTGGCAATGGTTTTTTTCAGGACTTTTATACTTTAGTGGCCACTGAATATATTTTACCAAATCAAGTTGATGTGGCTATATTTGTAAAAGTTTTCATCCTTTGAAATGATCGTCAATTTTTCAACTTTAGCCTGGGCGATGATGATGCTGTCAAAGGGATCTCCATGATGATCTTCAAGGTCCATGGTTCCCAAGATATGTTCAAAATCAAGCGGGAGAGTCTATATTTTGTTTTTTCTTAGGTGGTGGCCAAATTCTATTAAATCTACCGGTAAATCCAATTTGCGTCTCTTGCGTTAACCGTTGTGCTCGTTGCGAGAACTCGTTTCACGCTATGCCTACCAGGAGGATTAGGTAAGATTTTATGGAATATCCTGTTTTGAGGATCAAAAGGATGATAGCGGTGAAGGTACAAGATCCACGTGATTTGGGTCGGATTCAAAAGTAAGTCCGTAATAAAACTATCATCTCCATCATCAATTCCCAAGCATTACTTGTCTATAGCGAAAATCATCCCTGCAAATTCAAAATTTATTTTTAAATTTGCAGGGATGATTAATCGGTTTTTATTTTCGGAGTTTTCATTTTCAGTGACACATTTCCCAGTCACCGGAATCATTAGACCACGGCAGGTGGGTAAAACAACCTTTGCAAAGTATTTTAAGTATAAAATGCCTTTCGTATACCTCGACCTGGAAAAGGACTCAGATCTCAACAAGTTAACCAACCGGAACTTTATTTTTCGTCAATTCCAGACTATACAATCATAGTTGATTAGGAGGGGGAACCGTTGGCGGGCTGCGGCATAAATAAAACTGAGCCTATCACCCAAGCTTACCAAAGGCAGTTATGTTGCAATGGAGGACCTTGGGATTAATAAGCTATATGTTATAAAACCAGGAGAGGAAAGATATGTATATGATTCAAAGGTAGAAGTGATCGGGTTGCGGGCGTTTCTGGAGGATTTGGTAAGATAGCATTGCCTAGACCTTTTAGTTAGTTTTACACGCAATGAACGCCGTGGATTTAACGGTAAGGCTATTCCAGATTTTCTTTCCAATGCGAGAACTTCTTTTCACGCCACGACCACCACAAAGACTGATATGACATTCATAGGCTATTCAACCAAACGGATACAGATGATGTAAATGCAATCTAAGTCTGTACTTATTATTGATTCGCCGTTGCGCTCTTTGCGTTAACCTTTGCTCCTGTTGCGAGAACTGTCTTTTCACGCCAAGACCGCCACGGATTTCACGCCACCCTCGCCACGGAGATCCATTTTACATTTAGCTGTTATTCTACTTAACTGATAAAAAAGATGTAAATACAATTCCATCTATATTTATTATTGGTTCTGCGTTGCGTCCGTTGCGAGAACCTCTTTTCACGCCACGATGGCTTCATCCAGGACTTCCCTTTGCGCTCGTTGCGTCAACCGTTTCGCCCGTTGCGGGAACGTTTTTCATGTATTGACAAATAACAAAACCGAACAGCTACTTCCGCTCTACCTCTCTCAGATTCTCCAGTTTTTTGTCCCGGAGGAAGCCGTTGATATCTTCGAAATGTTCCTTTACCCGCTTATTGCCAAACTCAAACACCTTCGTGACCAACCCGTCCAAGAAGTCCCGGTCGTGGGAAACTAGGATCAAGGTACCGTCAAAGGCTTTCAGGGCATCCTTCATGATGTCCTTGGTTTTCATGTCCAAGTGATTGGTAGGCTCATCCAGGATGAGCAGGTTTACAGGTTCCAGAAGCAACTTGATCAAAGCAAGGCGGGTCCTTTCACCTCCCGAGAGTACTTTTACCTTCTTGGAGGATTCCTCGCCGCCAAACATAAATGCCCCCAACAAGTCCTTGATTTTGGTGCGGATCTCACCAACAGCCAGTTGGTCTATGGTATCGAATATGGTCAGTCCTTCATCCAACAGTGTAGCCTGATTTTGGGCAAAATAACCGATAAGGGTGTTGTGGGCCAGTTCGCATTTGCCCTGGTAGGCAATTTCACCCATAATGGCTTTGACCATGGTGGATTTGCCTTCCCCGTTTTTGCCGACAAAAGCTACTTTTTGACCCCGCTCTAGGGTCATGGAAGCATGCTGAAAAACGACATGATCGCCATATGTTTTGGTCAGATCGTCGACGGCTACGGGATACTTCCCAGATCGGGGAGAGGCAGGGAAGCGAAGCCGCAAGGCCGCATTGTCCACCTCGTCCACTTCTACTATATCCAGCTTTTCCAGCATTTTTACCCGGGACTGCACCTGCAAAGTTTTGGAATAGGTACCCCTGAACCGCTCGATAAACTGCATGTTGTCAGCAATCATCCTTTGTTGCTCCTCGTACTGCTTCTGTTGCTGCTCGCGACGCTCCTTTCTCAACTCGAGGTAATGGCTATATTTGGCCTTGTAATCGTAGATGCGGCCCATGGTCACCTCTATCGTCCGGGTGGTGATTTTGTCCACAAAGGCCCGGTCGTGGGATATCACCACTACCGCCTTGGCCTTTTGGGTCAAAAACTCCTCCAGCCACTGAATAGACGCTATATCCAAATGATTGGTCGGTTCATCCAAGAGGATTAGGTCCGGCTTTTGCAAGAGAATTTTAGCCAATTCTATACGCATGCGCCAGCCGCCCGAAAACTCGGAAGTGGGACGCTGAAAATCCCTCCGCTCAAATCCCAGTCCGAAAAGAACCTTCTCCACTTCGGCTTCATAGTTGACTTCTTCTATGGCATAGAATTTTTCACTGAGCTCGGATACGCGCTCGATGATCTTATAGTAGGCCTCGGAGTCGTAGTCGGTCCGGACGGTTAGTTCCTCGTTCAAGGCTTCAATTTCTTTTTGCATTCCCAGGTAGGAAGCAAATGCCTTGGAGCCTTCTTCCATGACGGAGCAGTCATCGGCTGTAAGCAAATGCTGGGGAAGGTAGGCAATGACCGCATCCTTGGGAGCTGATACCCCGCCCTTGGAGGGTTTGGACAAGCCGGCAATAATCTTGAGCATGGTGGATTTGCCTGCACCGTTTTTGCCCATCAGGGCAATTTTGTCCGACTCATTGATGGAAAAAGACACCTCACTAAAAAGAGGGGTTCCCCCGTGAATGACAGAAATAGAATCTACTGATACCATGAATGCATGAAATAAAGGTATTGGAAATAGGTATACGGCTAGAATAGGAAGTGCTTACTTAATCTTCCATCCCGCCAGCCTGCATTTTTTCGGCGTTTTCGGCAAATCGCAAGGCCTGTATGAATTCTTCTATATTGCCTTCCATCACTTCTGGAAGGTTGTAGACTGTCCGGTTGATGCGGTGGTCGGTCACCCGGCTTTGGGGATAGTTGTAGGTACGGATCTTGTCCGAGCGATCCCCGCTTCCTATCATGGACTTTCGCTGGGCTCCCACGGTTTCGTTGTGTTTCGCCAGTTCAATTTCATAGATCCGGCTGCGGAGAACTTTGAGTGCTTTTTCGAAGTTTTTGATTTGGGACTTTTGATCCTGACAGGTCACTACCAGGCCGGTGGGTTCGTGGGTTAGGCGGACGGCGGAATAGGTGGTGTTGACCGATTGGCCACCCGGACCTGACGAGCAATAGGTGTCTTTGCGGACTTCGTTCATGTCGATTTGTACGTCCACTTCCTCCATCTCCGGAAGAACAGCGATCGTGGCTGCGGAGGTATGAACCCTGCCCTGCGTCTCAGTAGCCGGTACGCGCTGCACCCGGTGGACGCCCGATTCGTATTTCAGCATCCCATAGGCATCCGTCCCTGATACGGAACTGATGATTTCCTTGTACCCTCCGGAGGACCCAAAAGTCAAATCCAGCACGGTGAGTTTGAGGTTCAACTTTTCACAAAAACGCTCGTACATCCGGAAAAGATCGCCTGCAAAAATAGCCGCTTCATCCCCGCCCGTACCTCCCCTTATCTCAAGGATGCAGTCTTTCGAATCGTTTGGATCTTTGGGGATTAGCATGGTTCGGAGATTTTCTTCCATGGTTTCCTGCTTGTCTTTCAGCTCATCCAGCTCTATTTTGGCCATTTCCCTGAAATCGGGATCTTTTTCCTTGTCCAAAATGGTTTTGGTACTCTGAATATTTTCCATGATAAGTTTGTAGGTATTGTAAACCACCACCACTTTTTCGAGATCCTTATATTCTTTCGAAAGTTTGGTGTACTTACTCATATCCGACATGGCGTCAGGCTGAATGATCAGTTGACCAACTTCCTCAAATCTTTCTTTTATGGCTTGTAACTTGTCCAGCATATCTTCTGTCTTTGGCCTGCAAAATTAAGAAAATATGTCATTTGCAGCATGTTTTTTTGAATTGACTATCGAAATGAACAACCAATGCGGGGAAATTTGTGTTGTTTAAATGCTGAAAAAACTAGATTCAGCACCAAACATAATTTTTTGAATGGAATGATTTCTATCTTTACCCAATAAAATCTCTGCAAAAATGAAAGCAACCCGTCTTTTGTCAGCCATCTTATTGTTTCCCGTGCTTCTTGCCTGCGAAAGTGAGAAGAAAATCAACCGGGAAATCATCGACGAAATCAATAAATTGAGTGAAGTCAAGAAGGTCAATGAGGCTGACATGATCTCCTTTGCCATGAAATGGGGGGATGAGATTAGTATCGAAGCACAGCAAAATTTAATAAGTACCTTGCAAAAGGCCATTGCCGATCATGGAATAAGCGGTGCTGTGGAGTTTTGCCAGGCGGAGGCCTTACCGATTACCCATGAAGTTGGCAAAAAACACAAAGTGACCGTCAAAAGAGTTTCCTTACAGCCCCGTAATCAAGCCAACACCCCTAGCGATGTGGAAAAAAACCTGCTTGAAGCCTATAGCTACAATGTGGAAAATAACATAGAAAACAAACCGAACATCCAGAAAATAGACGCCGGGGAAACCTTGCTGTACACAAAAGCCATTACCATTCCCGGAGGGTTGTGTCTCAATTGCCATGGAGAACCCGGAAAGGAAATCACCGGAGAAACCCTTACCAAAATCGAAACACTTTATCCTGAGGGTCAAGGTACAGGGTACAAGGTTGGTGATTTGAGGGGAATGTGGAGCATATCTCTTCCTAAAACCGAGGTTATAAAAAATATGTAGTCTGGAATTTTGACAAGCTGAACCAAAATTAATTCGCCTCAATTTATTTTTATAAACACCGCCACATGAGAATAATATGTTTGTTGTTTTTGGTTTTTTATATGGTCTGTCCGGGATTTGCCCAAACCAAGAGTCCTGCTCAATTTTTGGGATATGCCTTAGGCCAACGTTTCACGCCCCATCATCGGGTGGTTGACTATTACGAACATGTGGCGACTACGAATAATAATGTTGTACTCGAATATTACGGGCAGACTTTTGAATTCAGGCCCTTGCTGGTGGCTTTTGTTTCGGCCAAAGAAAACATAGATAAGCTGGAAACATTGCGGACGGACAACCTCAAGCGAGCCGGCCTGCTGGAAGGCACGCCATCGACACAGGTTCCAATTACCTGGCTAAGCTACAATGTTCATGGTAATGAGGCAGTTTCTTCTGAAGCGGCCATGATGACGTTGTTTGCCTTGGTGGATCCAGCTGAGAACAAGACCAAAGCATGGTTGGAAAATACCTTGGTCGTCCTGGATCCCTGCCTCAATCCCGACGGGCAGGAACGCTACGTCAACTGGTATAACCAAAAAGCGAACAGTATTCTCCAGCCCGACCCGCAGTCGGTAGAGCACCGGGAGCCGTGGCCTGGAGGTAGACCGAACCACTACCTCTTTGACCTAAACAGGGATTGGGCCTGGCAGACACAAAAGGAATCCCAAGCACGGGTAGCGCTTTACAACCGTTGGTTGCCTCAGGTGCATGTGGACTTCCATGAAATGGGTATAGATGACCCCTATTATTTTGCCCCGGCTGCAGAACCCTTACACGAGCAGCTTTCCGGGTTTCAGAAAGAATACCAGGAACTTTTCGGGAGAAATACCGCCAAATATTTCGATCAGCAAGACTGGTTTTACTATACCAAAGAGCGTTTTGATTTGCTATACCCAAGTTATGGCGATACCTACCCCATGTACAACGGGGCCATTGGGATGACCATCGAGCAGGGCGGATCCGGCAGGGCTGGTATTGGAATGCTAAACGCAGAGGGAGATACCGTGACGCTCACAGACCGTATACTTCACCACCATACCACGGCCCTCTCCGCCATAGAGGTAACTTCTCAGTATTCCAAACGGGTCGTTGATGAATTTGCCAATTATTTTGCCGAAAGCAGCACCAATCCCAAAGCCAAATACAAAAGCTTTATCATCCAAGCATCAAATGCTCCGGATAAAGTAGCCAAATTGCTTGAACTCCTTGATAAGAATGGCATTCGCTATGGAAGAAGTGGAAAAAGTGCGAGCTTGGTCGGTTTTAATTATCAAAAAGGTACAAACGGACGATTTTCAGTGACGGAAGAAGATATTGTAATCAATTCCTACCAACCCAAATCCGTACTTGCCCAAGTGCTGTTTGAGCCGGAGCCGGTGTTGAACGACAGCATCACCTACGATATCACTACCTGGGCGTTGCCCTATGCATATAACTTGCAGGGATTTGCCCTGGAGACTCGGGTTGATGCGGGTATGGTTTTTGAAAAAGCAGCCTTTGAAATGAACACCGCTGACAACGGCACTCTGGCCTATATTGCCCCTTGGAACGCCACCAAGCATGCCGCTTTTCTTACCGCACTGATGCGGGAAAAAATCAGGGTACGCAATTCGTCGTTTCCATTTAGTTTCGGAGACCAAAACTATCCCAGGGGATCCCTGATCATAACACGCGCTGGTAATAAGTACATACCTGATTTCCACCAAAAGGTAACTGATCTGGCCAATGAATTCGAAATCCGCCTCGGTAAAACAACAACGGGATATGTGGACGAAGGTAAGGATTTAGGTTCCGACTTCGTGGGTACCATTAAGGCTCCAAAAGTGGCGGTAATTGGTGGGACAGGTACATCCTCGCTGAGTTTCGGAGAAATTTGGCATTTTTTGGAGCAGGAATTGAGTTACCCGATGTCGGTATTTGAAAAGGACAACCTGGCTTCCATTGACCTGAGTGGGTATGATGTCATCATTATGCCAGCCGGAAATTACGGAA
>JBBQXZ010000228.1:0-7720 GCA_038209145.1 Cytophagales bacterium
CCTCAACAATGATCTTCCAGATCAAGTCCAAGTTTGGGAAATCCCCATTTACGTCAATGGGTTTGAATACCTTGCCAGGTTAAAAAGGCTGCCTTTGGAGAATTTTTCCACATCCATTTGGCTTATCTTCTTGGTAGATGAACACCTTCAGGATACCTTGTTTATCCTGACTACTTTTGAAGCATTGGCGGTTTTGACTCCTTACTTTTTGATTTTGGGGATATTGGGTTTTTTAATTATGCTTGCGAATCCATTAAATACTTATCTGAAAGCCAAGAAATTTTCCTTTGCCTGGTTCAGCCCCTCAAAAGCCAAAAGAAACCAGTTTTTGCTGTCCAATTATATGTTGGCTATTCAGATTGTCCTTTACCTGATCGTTTATTGGTTTATTCCACTGAATATTTTTACAGCATTTCTTTGGGCGGTTGTTTTTACGTGCCAGGGAGGGCTTTCCAATTTTATTTTGATTCACCCGCAGGTAGTTGGAAAATATGGAAGCAGGGAGTTTAATTTTCTTGCTCCTGCTTTTTTTATGTGGATGGTCGTGGTGGCTGCTTTATTGTACCTTTCATTGGTAAGTCTAAATGATGAATTCTTTTTGGGAACTTTAGGCATCGTTCTCATTTTGTTAGCGATGCTGGGGGGGTGTTTTTACGGCATGCACCAAAATAAATTACCAAGGCTAAACCCAAATTTCCCAAAAAACAACAGGGAAATGTCGTTCCTTAAATACCTTCATTTCAGACTAACCGGATTTTGGAATTTTGTCACCCAAATCCAGGTAGAAAAAAGGATTTTTTCCTTAAATTTTCTGCTGTGGCTTACTTTAATCGGGCTAATGCCCGGATATATCATTCACAGGCAGGTGTTTTTTCAAGAGTCATACCTGTGGGATCCAGCGGTTTCTCATGACCTACAGATGGAGGTTCAGAGAAAACCCCAAGCCCTTTATCTCGATCTGATAATTAATCATGAGAAACTCAGAAGGCTAAATTTTAGTAAAATTTCAACTAGTGAGGAAGAGAAGGTATATGCCTTCATATCTCCCAAAGTGGAGGAAATGATTGCTTCTTTCAATCTCAAGAAAAGTTGGAATATGGAAAAGAAAGACCAAGTCCCGAATTCCTTCCTGGATGTTATCGTTGGAAAATTGGGGGAAAAACCTTTATTTTTGATTTGTGTGGCTCTTTTGTTGCTCCTTTTTTTTAACCTTCTCCTTAGGTTGAGCAAACGTATATACCTGACCGATTATTTGTTTTCCTATCAAGGCAAAAAGCTACCTGTATCTTGCTTAGATCGAAAGTATAATTTTATTATCAGCATCGACAACATGAAGGCACTGGAATGGATAGACTTTCATTTTATGGTTTCAGATGAAAAAAGGCTGGTTATCAGTTGTTCGGGGGGTAGTCCTGAACTGCCTGAATTAATGGAAGGAATTGATGTAATCGTGATTGAGAATATTCATAATCTGGCGGTTTCCGATGAATTTTTGACCATCATGTATCAATTTAGAGAAGCTTATTTTTTTACAGGCAAAGCCATTTTCATTACCTCTGGCACTTCGCTAAAGGATATTTTAACAACCATCGGATCCGCAAAAGATAGACTCCTGCTCGCTGAAATGATGCAGCCGTTTTTGTTTTACATCGTACCGTTGAATTTCAACAACAAAACCATCTCTATTCCATTTATTGGAAAGTCCATCCAAAGTCTTCCTCCAGAAGAGGTAGCCGTGTTAAATTGCATGATAAAAAGCCGACTTTTCAATGATACCAAAACCTTCCAGCTCAACGGGGAAATCGGGTATGGAGCCAATAGTGAAGCCTTGGCATGCCTGCTTACTGAGGAAATAGCCACCGATGATTGGGAAAGTGAAATGGTTGGCGAAAGGTATGAGAAAATAATATTGTCTATTCAACGCTTCAACAAAGCTTATCTTATTACCATTTGGCAGAAGTTAAATCTAAATGAGAAAAAAATGGTTTACTATTTCGCCTCTGAAGGATTCATTAACTATACGAATAGGGAAACAATGACCACTTTGTTACAAAAGGGCGTGCTCACCCTGAATTATCAACAGGATTATATTACACTTTTTTCCAAAAGTTTTCGGAATTATATCTTATTAAATACGAGTCTCGAAGAGCTGGATGCTTTTCGAAGGGATGAAAGAAGTAAAGGAAATACAAAACTGATACAAGCGGCCTCAATCAGTTTTGTTTTTATCTGTATTGCCATTTTGAGTTTTTATGACCCGAATATTCTGGATACCACCTCCGCATACATCAGTGCGGCTATCGGATTGGCAGGGACGGTTTATAGTTTTTTCTATAAGGGGTTTAGAAATTTCTTGAAAAATGAGGAATAGAATTGGTACGGTTATTGGCAAGAATAGGTAGAGCTTCCGGAAACAAATCCGCTTATAAATTAGTTTAAAAATCATATCTTGTAAAGTAGAGGATTACCCATATTTTACTGGGTATATCTCTGTATTTTAAAATAAAAGCAGTATTTGTCTCTGGCTTTTCATCATATACAAAAAAAGATTCTTTCTTGTCTCTCAAGCTGAAAATCGTGTATCCCAGTCTAGATCAGATGTCATTTGCAAAAAAATTAAAAATTGATTGCTTGGTAAAATCCTATGCTATACATTTGAAACTACACAAAGATACATTTCAGTCAAGATAAAGATAATATGGAATAAAGCTTTACGTTAATTAAATATCAGTTTTATGAGTAAAAGGGTAGGACCTAAAGACAGCGAACTTATTGCCCAATACAGAAACGGAAGCGAGGCCGCTTTCGAATTGTTGGTAGATAGGTACAGTTCCAGAGTATATTCGACTATATTCATGATAGTCAAAGAACAAGGTGTTGCTGAGGATTTGTTGCAGGATGTATTTGTAAAGGTAGTTCAAACGCTTAACTCAGATAAATATAACGAAGAGGGGAAATTCCAGCCCTGGCTTATGCGCATTGGACACAATTTAGCCATAGATCATTTTAGAAAAATGAAGCGTTATCCGTCAGTGGTTATGGAAGATGGATCCAATGTTTTTAATACCCTTATGTTTGCGGAAGAAAATGTAGAGGATATTAAGGTGAAAGAAGAAACCCATGCGATGTTGAGACGTCTTGTAGACGAATTGCCTGAAAATCAAAAACAGGTGTTGATTATGAGACATTATATGGATTTAAGTTTTCAGGAAATTGCCGAACAAACAGGAGTGAGCATAAACACCGCACTCGGTAGGATGCGTTACGCATTGATTAATTTGAGAAAAAAACTTAAACATATAAACATATCCTATGACAAAATCTTTTACCCAAAATGACTTGATAAGATACATTTATCAGGAAATGACGGCAGCTGAAAGTGAGCAATTTGTTCAAATCCTACATATTAACCAAGAATTGATGCAGGAATACCTGGAAGTATTGGAAACTATTGAACACTTGGATTCACTGTTGATGGAACCTTCGGAAAGGATTTCCACGGAAATTAACAACATGGCGCAATCCGCTACGGGATTGGAGAAAGTTTGAAAAACCACACCACAAATCATTTTGACTGTCAGTTTGTTTGATCACGACTGACAGTTTTTTTTTGCCTATTATTGTTTAATTTAAATTCAAAAATCAAACAAAACCGTCTTTTAGGGGTATTTTTACCAACTAGGTCAACACTTCCATGTTAAAAAAAGAAAGATACCAGGCGTTTGTAAATCACTTCTCCCAACAAATGCCTGTTCCTGAAACAGAACTTTATTACGGCAATACTTTTCAGCTTCTGATAGCCGTGATCCTAAGTGCGCAGTGTACCGATAAAAGAATAAATATCGTTACGCCAGCAATTTTTAATGATTTTCCAACACCCCAGCATCTCGCTGTCTCTAATTTTGATGAACTTTTCCCATATATCCGATCAGTTTCTTACCCCAACAATAAAACGAAGCACTTACTCGGGATGGCCAAGATGCTGGTGGAGGAATTTGGCGGTGAGGTTCCTTCTACGGTAAATGAACTTGTTAAGCTCCCAGGAGTGGGAAGAAAGACAGCCAACGTCATCACAAGTGTAGTGTGGAATCAACCAAATATGGCGGTTGATACCCATGTGTTTAGAGTTTCTAAACGGTTGGGCTTAGTGCCTGCCTCAGCCAAAACTCCGCTCGAAGTGGAGAAGCAACTCACCAAACATTTGCCGAAAGAGGTCATTCACAAAGCGCATCACTGGCTTATCCTGCACGGAAGATATACTTGCTTGGCTCGCTCGCCCAAGTGTGATTCCTGTTCCATCACCTCCACTTGCCGATATTATGAAAAAAACCAGCTGATGATGCAAAAGATGGGACTGATAGAAGTAAAGAAGGCAAACTAAGTATGTGTGGAATAAATATGGTGCTTCATTATCCAAAGGAGTTGGCCGAAGAGGCCATATCTAAAATGATGGAAGCTACCCAGCATCGCGGGCCTGATTCAAGCAATTGGATGTGCGTGGGAACAGGTAACTGTGTATCCGGAAATCGGCTGAAAATTTTAGATCTTACCGATCGACCCAATCAGCCACTCGTTACGGCAGACGAAAATGGGATTCTGGTTTGGAACGGGGCACTTTATAATTTTCAGGACCTCCGAAATGAACTCTTGGGGTTGGGAGTTGAATTTGCCAGCCAGTCGGATTCGGAAGTTTTGTTGTATTGGTTGTATACTTTTGGAAGAAAGGGATTAATACGCCTTTCCGGTATGTTCTCCCTGATTTTCATCAATAGGCTGACCAATACCGTGATTATCGCACGTGATCCTACCGGGCAAAAGCCCCTTTATTTTCATCAAGATGGGAATAAATGGCTGTTTTCATCCGAAGTTAGAGGCCTTCTCGCTTCTGGATTAATTGGTAGAACATGGAACAACAGTCAATATTTGTCCTATTTTTATTTTAGACACACCACGCCAAGGGAAACTTTCCTGACAGATGTGAGACAGGTTTTGCCGGGAGAAGTGATTGTGTTAGCTATTGAAGGTGACATGGTGGAAAAAGAAACATTGCCTATATTCACCAAGTCCACTGTACTTCCAGACCTCTCTTTTTGTGAAGAATTGATATTGGATGCCGTGCTCAAACATTTCCAAGCAGATGTGCCAGTGGGTATGATTTTGAGTGGGGGAGCGGACAGTTCCCTGTTATACCAAGCTTGGTATAAAGAAACTGGAATCCCTTTACATTCATATACGGCAGTTTTTGAAGAAAAATATCAAAATAAATTTCAAGATTATCATTATGCTCGGTTGATAGCTAAAAAATGTCATGGGAAACATCAGGAAGTAATAGTCACGCCGGCTGATTTTCGAAGGCTGTGGCCTGACTATTTGCAGACTTTGGATCATCCGGTAGGAGACACCGCCGGATTTCTGACTTGGATGATTGGGCGAGTGGCTACATCTGAGGTGAAGGTTTTGATTGGCGGAGCGGGTGCAGACGAATTGTTTGGGGGATATAACCGGCATAAGGCATTTTTGCTATATCTGAAACACCCCAAATTGGCCCGCTACCTGAGAAATTTATCCAACAAGCTTCCGGTTTTTCCACGAATGGTTCAAAAGTTTATTCAGGGTGTTGGCGCTACGGATTCGGAAACCTACCTGAATTTCGCCGCTTTACAGCCTGTTCCCGAGGAGCTTTTTTCTCTTGCAAATCCATGGTTTGAACCAGAAAATACGCCTTATAAAGCAGCGTTAAACTGGGACCGCAACATTTATTTGGTACATGATATCCTGAAAGTATTCGACAACGCGACAATGGCTCATGGCATAGAAGGAAGATCCCCTTATTTGGACCGACCGCTTGTCAGCCTTAGCATGTCCCTGACAGAACAACAGCACAGGTCATTGGGGCCTAAACAATGGATAAGAGAACTGCTTGTGCAACACGGATCTGCGGAAATTGCCCGAAGAAAAAAGTTGGGGTTTGGGTTGCCTATCGGCGAATGGCTTCGGGATGATACGCACTTTAGGAAGGATATGTTTAAGACGATCAAGCAGTTTGAATCAGATTTTGGAGCAGATTTTCCAGTTGAAATGCGTAAATTAGCACAAAAACCAGAGGTTGGTATCAGGCAAAGTTTTCTTCAGCTTTGGAATCTCTACCTGCTTGCATCTTGGAGATATACCCACAATCTATGAAAATAATTTATATCCACCAGTATTTTTCGACTCCTGAGGAGGGAGGGGCTATCCGTTCCTATCACTTGGCAAAAGGGATGGTCGATGCGGGCATAGAAGTGGAGATGGTCACGGCTCATAATGAGCAAACCTATGACATTCGACCAATTGAAGGAATTAAAGTCCATTATTTGCCTATTTCTTATGACAATCGCTTTGGATTTTTCAAGCGAATCTATTCATTTTGGAGTTTTGTGAGAGCTGCCAAAAAATTAATCAAAAAATTACCCCGTCCTGATTATTTGTACATTTCATCCACACCCCTTACCACGGGAATGATTGGGAGATGGGCTAAAAAGGAATTTGCTGTTCCTTATTTTTTTGAGGTCAGGGATTTGTGGCCGGAAGCTCCAATCCAGATGGGAGCCATCAAAAACCGATTGCTGAAAAAATTCCTTTATCGGCTTGAACGTCAAATTTACCAAGAAGCATTTCACCTAATCGCCCTTTCACCGGGGATCGGAGAATCCATGGAAAGGACTTGCCCGAAAAAACCCATTACCATAATCCCCAATTTTTCTGATCCCGATTTTTTTGACCCAGCTATTGTAAACGTGGCTAATCGGCTGTATCCTATCGGAAAAAACCAAGTTACCATCTCTTATGCTGGGGCTATAGGCCCTGTTAATGGTCTTGGTGCTTTTTTGGCCTTGGCCAAAGCTGCCAAAGATAAAGCTATTAATTGGGAGTTTATATTAATGGGTAAAGGGGTGGAACTGTCTGAGATTATCCGGGAGAAAAAAAGGCTGGGATTAGACAACCTCTATTTGAAGTCATATGGGAATAAACATGAAGTGCGCAACTTATTAGGCGTGAGCGATTTTATATACCTTTCCTTTCTGCCTCATACCGTCTTGACAACGAGCAGTCCGAACAAATTTTTTGATGCCATAGCTATGGGAAAACCAGTCATACTCAATTTTAAGGGATGGATACACGACCTGGTGGTTCAGTCTGATATTGGGATTTATCACGAAAAAAACAATGCGAAAGCTGTATTTGATTACATCCAGAAAGTCCTAGATAAACCAGAACTAAAACTGGTCATACAGCAAAGAGGTAGGGTATTGGCCAGCACCCAATTTTCCAAAAAACAGGCAGTGAAAGTGCTATTGGGGGTACTAAAATCCAAGAAATTGCGGCGGAAAAAAACTAGCGGGGTTTATACCCTGACTGCCTGAATATTTTGACGGCATTGGACTCCGCCATTAATTCCTGAAGCGGGATACTGTTGTTCACCTGGTAATCATCTACGATATTCCAACCTATCCATCGGCCCAATCTCCCCGGTGCGTCCATGCTGATCTCATCTGTAAAGGGGGACTCTCCGGTATATTTGCGTATAACAAACGGATTCGTCTCGAAAAAAAGTTCGTTTTCGATAAAATGGGAATAGATCAACTGTTCGTTGGCGTAGCTGGCTGCGATTTCCCCAGAGGTATAGCCAATTATGAACTCATCCGGAGTACAGGGAAGGATGGATTTGGTGAAGTGATAG
>JBBQXZ010000229.1:0-7707 GCA_038209145.1 Cytophagales bacterium
ATTGTTGTACATGATACTTGTCTGATCAAGTCTACCAACCGAAAGCCTGAAATTTCCCTTCTCATTAGCACCTGAGACGGCAATGTTGTTTTGAACAGATGTACCAGTCTCCCAAAACTGGTCCCAGTTGTTTGGTTGCGGTAACAATGGGACTCTATCGGGAGCAGAATACCAAAGGGGAACTAACCGACCGTCCATGGGAGCGCCCCAGCTTTCATCCACACCTGCTGTACCCCGGATACCATCCGCATCAAAGCCATTTCTACCATCTACGTACCAGGTCCTGTAACCTGCACCACCACCATAAGTATTTTGGAAATTTGGCGATACCAACGGTCTGTCAAATGTGGTGTTGGAATTGATTTCCACACCGATACCTTTCGTTCCTGATCCATCTTTGGTAGTCACCATGATGACGCCATTGGACGCTCTGGAACCATAAAGGGCGGCTGCGGTTGCCCCTTTGAGAACGGTCATTTCCTTGATGTTGTCCGGGTTGATTTCCGACAAGCCACCGCCATATCTTCTGGAGTCCGTCTGTTCTATGGGAACCCCATCCACGACAATCAGTGGCTGATTGTTGCCGGATACAGAAGAGGAACCCCTGATAACAATGTGGGATCCGGAACCGGGCATGGAATTGGAATTAATCTGAACACCGGCTATTCTTCCTGAAAGATTATTGGCAATGTTACCCTGACGGGCCTCGCCCAAAGTACTTCCGTCAATGGATTGGGTCGTATATCCCAGTGCCTTCTTTTCTCTTTCCATACCAAAGGCAGTCACTACCACCTCCGACAAGGCCTGGGCATCTGGTACTAAAGATACGGACATGGCACTTTGATTGCCAACCAAGACTTCCTTTTTGAGATATCCGATAAAGGATATCTCCAGGACGTTTTCGTCGCCGGATAGGGAAAGGCTAAAGTCACCATCCAGATCAGTTGCTGCACCTCTACTAGTCCCTTTGATTAGAACGCTGGCCCCAGGGATGGGATCACTGTTCTCGTCCAATACTTTTCCGGTAACAGACCGGCCCTGCGCAAATAGGGGATTCATGAGTACTGAACCCGCCAAGATCATTACACTGAGAAAGATTCCTTTGATCAACAAAGTCCTTTCACTCCAATGAGTAAATGTTTTCATCATGATGTTTGTGGTTAAATGAATTAAATAAATGTCAACTCAATAGTGACGTGTATTATAGCGGTTATCCGGGCTGGATCTGGGAGGTTAGTTGGGTAGGTTGGTGAAAATTTTAACCATTTTGTCAAAATCTTTAATCATTTTGTCAAAAACAGGTTGATTTCACTGCCATAAATATAGACATGGAACGTGAAGAAATAAAATTTACCAAAATATATTTTTAATTGCCACTAAAAATAAAAATACCATCTGATACTTTTAAAGTTATATTAAAAATAATAAAATATTATATTTTCTACAATTTATTTATTTTTTTATAGTATTTATTGTCTTAAATCAATTTATAATTTTTAAAAAGATTTTAAAATAATAATACAATTTCGATGAACAGGCTTTTTAGTTATCCAATTCTTCGAATTTTTTTTAAATTAAATTCAAGATAGGGTTAATATTATACCTTCAAATTTAATTTTTTACACTTATTTAGATATACAACGTTTATTTTTAAACCATAACATATTATAATTTATTCATTCAGAATTTTATTCTGTTTTAAATGCTATTGTAAGCCTAAAACAAAACCAACCCAATCTAAAGGCCAAACACTCACTATATAAACTATCCCCCCAAATGGTCTATATAAACCAAACGGCAAAATCAAAAAGAAGCTTGGTAGTTATCGAGGAAATGGAATCTGCCCCGTATGGGGAGAAATAGTCACAAAAAAGGGCAATAACCGTAAGAAATGAATCGTAACTTGACATTTAACTTGCCAAATGAAGCCACTGGCGTGGGAATTGATAGTATACTAACCAAAAATTCAAATGAACATTTTTCATTGGTTAACTTTTCCGTTCAGATATGCCTTTTCAAAGTTTAAAAGGAAGATAGGCAAACTGGGCTTGATCCGAATGGAACTGTTTTTGGCTTTTGGTAATACCAAAGAAGTTTTTATAAAAGGCCGGGTTATCGAAGCTTACAAGCAAAGCCGTCCTTCCGACGAGAAAAATGCCTTACAAAATATATTGGCTACTATCAGAAGATATGCCGGAAGCAGCATTCCTGATGCGCGAGTAAGATTGGAATACCATGGGATAGAGGAGATATTGACAAGCAACGAAGAAGGACTTTTCGAAACCCGTTTATCACTAATAGAACTACCGGATGGCAAATCCGACAACGCAACACTTACCTTACTGGAAGACGAGGGGCTTACCGCAGAGAAAAATACCCTCAGTTTTAAAATCTCCAATATTTCGGATCAGCATCAGATGGGTATTATCTCGGATATTGATGATACAGTAATCATTTCCCACGCCACTTCTTTGGGTAAAAAATTATGGCTTTCTGTATCAAAGAACGCATACACACGGAGACCCTTTCCCGGTGTCAGTGATTTTTATGACCTTTTATCCAATCAGGGTCAAAACCCTGTATTTTATGTGTCAAGTAGCGACTGGAACCTCTTTGACCTTATTCAGGATTTTTTGGCTTATCGGAATATCCCCTCAGGACCCCTATTGCTAAAAGACCCGCATGTCAACCTGACAAATATCTGGAAATCAGGGGGTGGGAACCATATACATAAGTTGGAGAAGATTTCGATGCTGTTGTCTTTTTTTCCGACCATGAAATTCATACTTATAGGAGACAGTGGACAGCATGACCCGGAGCTCTATACCGAAATAATTGAGAAATATCCAGGCCGGATAAAAGCGGTCTACATCAGAAGGATAAAAAAGGTGGATGAAAAAAGAGAAAATCAACTGAATCAGTACAACCCCAAAATCCCAATAGCGTGGATCCAGCATTCATCTGAAGCAATAGCACATGCAAAAAATTTCCTTTGATGCTTTTTGATTCCCAATTCTAATTTTTGGGTATGTCATTTGATAATTGATATAGAATATACAAAAATAAAAATCCACATGGGTAAACGTGCTTTGCTAATAATAAATCCAGCCGCTGGAAATCTCCAAAATCAAACTGAGTTGATCGAAATAGTATGTCTCCAGGCCAACGAATATACCGTGTCTGTATGGAACACCACCGGAAAAGACGACGAACAAAAAATCGAAAACCTTTTAAGGCAAAATTCCTGTGACTTGCTGATGGTAGGCGGCGGGGATGGGACGATCAAGTTGGTGGCTTCTCAGATGGAGGGTTTACACATTCCTTTGTTACCAATACCTTTCGGATCCGCCAACGGTCTTTGTTCCTGTCTGGGAATCAAGACTTGGGAGGACAGCATCAGTGCATTGAATTTGGGAAATACGATCCAAATGGACGTGTTGGATGTAAACGGTGAAGTATGTCTTCATCTTTGCGATTTCGGCTTCAATGCGGGGTTGATTGGGAAATTTGAAGAAAGTGATGAAAGGGGCATGGCGACTTATTTTAGAAGTTCAGTAGCACAGGTTTTCGAAAACAACAAATTCCGCTTCAACCTGGAATTGGACGGTGGCAGAGAAACTGTAACAGCAAAAATGCTCGTCATCGCCAACGGAGACCGTTATGGTACTGGTGCCAAGATCAATCCCAAGGGTAAAATGGATGATGGTAAATTTGAGGTTATAGTCCTGAATCCTGATAGCCTGAAAGAATGGATGGCCCTGACGGTAGGATTCATTCGGGAAGACTTTTCGAACCTGGATTTCGTACAGACATTTGTCATAGGAGACAGCGTCCTTATCGAAAACCTGGACAAGGCCGCTTTCCACATTGACGGGGAAACCAAAGCACCGATAGACAAGGTCAAAATTCAGTTGAAAAAGGCAAAAATTGAAGTTTATACTAACTTGGGAGTTGCTGAATAAAGGGCCGAAATGGATGAAGCGTTGGAAAAAGTTATCGGAGATTTTATTTACACCAAGAAAGAGCCCTTGCGTGATGTGATTATACGTCTGTTGAAAGACAAGCCTGCCCTGAAAGAATGTAAGACCATCGCCAAGCGAATCAAGTCCAAAATCCTGGGTCAATGATCTTGAACCGCAAAAAACCGTTGACGTTGGATATGGTCAAATGGTTTCATACAGAATTAAAAATCCCGGCAGAAATCCTTCTTTCTTGAGCCGGGATGGTTAATTTATATAAAATTTTTTTAGGCTGGTTGAGCACATAGTGAAATCTCCGAGTTACTAGATCACCCTCGTCTCCGAATACAGGTCATAAGCTGCTACCAAAAGTTGGTGGTCTGGTGCTTGACCATAACGGGGATACTTTTGCAGGTCGCTTCGCTGTTCGACATACACTGGAGCATACAAACTGTCCAGTTCATCATAAATCACAACCAAGTAGGCATAGGGTATTTTGCTGGTACGTCCCTTTTCCAGCCATTCTTCTAAAAGTGATTCATCCAGCGACTGGGGATAATTGGGGCCTTCAAACATGATTCGGGAGTTTAAGATGTATTCCAAAGAAAGTTGGTGAGAAAGGAATTGGTTTTTTTTCAGAATTGGCTTTCATCTGATTTGAATCCATTAACAAGGAACGAGTAACATATTAACGGAATCGTACACATCGCATTCGTTTATTTTCCAGGTTTTTTAATGATCTACCGATCTTTCAAAGCACATGTAATGTTTTGGAATATTTTATCAAAAACTGCCCAGCCATTTATATTTTTGTTAATAATCATGAATTTTGTAAGTATAATTGAAAATTATCATGATATTTATAAGTTAAAATAACTTATGTTTCTCAGAAAGCAAGTATTGAAAGGTTTCGAAAATGAAAGTCTATTCCTCTGGGGGGCTCGTCAGACAGGTAAAAGTACATTATTAAAGCGCCTTTTTCCTAATGCGTTATGGTTTGATCTATTGTTATCTGATACATTTTTAAGATATAAATCCGAGCCTCAGCAATTTCGCCAGGTTATTTTAGCAAGCAACCGTGAGGTACCTGTGGTAGTTGATGAAATACAGAAAATTCCTGAATTGCTTGATGAAATCCATTGGTTGATGGTGAATCATTCAGTAAAATTCATTTTGAGCGGATCAAGTCCCAGAAAAATCATTCGGTCTGGACACAACCTTTTAGGAGGGAGAGCCTTAAGGTATGAGTTATACCCACTGATTCAATCTGAAATTCCAGATTTTGACCTGATGAGAGCATTAAACAACGGATTGCTTCCAAGGCACTATATGGCAGAAAACCCAAAAAAACTAATAGAGGCTTACATCGGGAATTATCTAAGAGATGAAATTATGGCAGAAGCTAAGATCAGAAATATCAATGCATTTACTCAATTTTTGGAGGCGGCTGCTTTTTCCAACGGGGAAATGGTTAATTATTCCAATATTGCCTCTGAGTGTGGCGTAAGCCATAATACCGTTAGGGAATATTTTCAAATTTTAGAAGATACATTACTAGGACGTTTTGTTCCTTCATTTCAAAAAAAACCAAAGCGTAGGGTTATTCTATCACCTAAATTTTACTATTTTGATATTGGTATCACCAATAAACTTCTGAAAAGAGGGAAAATAGAACCCAAGAGCGAGTCTTTTGGGCATGCCTTTGAGCATTTTATCTATCAGGAAGTATACGCCCATTGTAAATATTCTGAAAAAGACTATGCTATCTCTTACTGGCGCACTACTTCGCAACTAGAAGTGGATTTTATCCTTGGAGATCATGAGGTGGCTGTTGAGATTAAGGGAACGAATAATGTTCAATCACGTCACCTGAAGGGATTAAAAAGCTTTGCGGAAGAATATACGGTTAAAAGACTGATCATTGTCAGTGATGACCCTTTGGAGCGAAAAATTGGTGAAATTTCAGTTATTCCCTGGCAGGAATTCTTAGTACAGCTTTGGAATGATGCAATTATTTGAAGAAGAAGGCTTATTCCTCGAACTCTTACTATCAGGCAGTATGCCCAATTCTTCAAGTCATATCACACATGCATGTTACACGCTAGAAAAATAAACTGATAAATATTCAACAGTCCCTCCTAAATCACCCTGGTCTCCGAATACAGGTCATAGGCTGCTACCAAAAGTTGGTGGTCTGGCGCTTGACCATAACGGGGATACTTTTGCAGTTCGCTTCTCTGTTCCACAAAAACAGGGGCGTATCCAGCCTCCAGTTCATCCCAAATCACCACCAAATAAGCATAGGGGATAATGCCTGAACGCCCTTTTTCAAGCCATTCATCTAAAAGTGATTCATCCAGCGGTTGGGGATAATTGGGGCCTTCAAACATGTTTCGGGAGTTTAAGATGAATTCCAAAGAAAGTTGGTAAGAAAGGAGAAAGGGAAAATGGGCCATATGTTGAATCAATTTTACGATTCGCATTTTTCCTTTTCAAAACAAAAACGCAGAGAGCAGCCCTAATCCTCATTCAATACTTTCTGACTTGTATTTCTCCCATTCCTCCACAAATTTATCTTCTGGATAAAAATATTTTCCTTTTATACTGGTTACATTACGAAGAAACGTATTGTTGAAATCCTCCGGAAGGACCATGATTTTGTCGTCCATGGCTTTCCAGTATTCCTTCAGATAATTTAGCTCCTCCTTTATTCTATTCACGAACGCTGTTGCTCCTTTGTCCGGTTGCGCAATCCATCCATCACCTTCTATCTTTTCAAAGTATGCATCTGAATCCTGAATGATTGTGGAAAGTTTCTGCTTCAATGCCAGGGCAAAAGTTCGAGAAAAATGCTCCTTCTTGTCTACTGAATAGGGACCAATCATAAGACTGACTCTTGTCAGGCTATTGGTGAAAATCAAGTACTTCTGCCTGTTATATAAATAGACATCTCCATACCAGCAATAAAGTGGATGGATTTCTCCCACCGTTACTTTGGGAGTGGTAGAAGGAAATAATTTCCCCATAGATGGAAGGAGCTTTTTTGAACCGTAAATCGATAGTTGACTTTTCATTATTTGGAAGATTCGTTGCTGCAATTTTGCCAGTCCACTCCTTATCTTTTAGAAACTGTACCAAATCACAAAAGCTAAAGTATGAAGATCAAATATACGAACATTTATTATTCGGCCTTTAAAGTGGCTTGACCTGACTGATAAAGGGCGGTTTTATACGTGTTCTGTTGTTTAAATCTTAATAAAAGACAAGAGATAAGTAATGCCATTTATCTCAATGTGGATTTTCGGCGATAGAAAGAAACCTTACCCCATTGAGCTGGAAGATTGTTGCCTAGCAGTGTCGAAACATTCCCTGCCTATCAGCAAGTCTGTTTTAGTATTACTTCATCACTCACGTCCCTTTTTTTATTTTCCGAATCAGATCCTCGTCTAACCTCACAAATTCCTCCTCAATCTTACCGATACAATATAAACTAAGTTTATAACCTGAGTTCGATTGTTTTTTACACTTTAATTTGCAACCACAACACGCTATCAACAAATTGTCTAAATTCCACCCGAAAACCAATCTTTCGCAAAACAACCTTCCCCAAAAACTCCAGCGGAGTGGCCGATTTGATAGCCCTGGGTTGCAACCCAGGGTAAAAATAGCGCAAATCTCCCCGTTTTGGCCGCTTGCCCCCCTAATACGGCCAACCCATTCCCGCCAAAACCCCAAAACGGTTGATCTG
>JBBQXZ010000230.1:0-7580 GCA_038209145.1 Cytophagales bacterium
AAGAGAATTGTTGCCCTCTAAAGTCGCAAAACACCGCTTCCTCTTGTCTTCGACCTGGATACGGGTAGCTGCCTCCTTGACCTTGCTGGTAGGGTTCATTTGGACATTCACCTTTTTTCTTCCTCACAATGGAATGGCCTATTTCACTTCTGTAAAGTTAGAATCCGGAGACCAGGTTCTCAATGAACGGCTATTGGACGGATCATGGATTGTACTAAACAAGCATACAAGCCTAAGTTATTCCCAACCCCTGTTTTCAAATATGCGAAAGGTGCAGTTGAATGCTGGAGAAGCATACTTTGACGTGCTGCCAGACCCAGACAAGCCATTCCTAGTTACGGCTCAAGATATCTCTATCCGGGTACTGGGAACTTCCTTTCACGTTAAGACCGGTTCAAAAGGGCAAGAAGTCATCTTGGAAAGTGGTTCCGTAGAAGTAACTTCCGGGTCAGACAAATTAACTTTGGTACCGGGTGAAATGGCACTCCAGGATAGCGGAACAAGTCAACTACAAAAATCCACTCCGGATAACGGATTATATAAGTATTATGTCAACAACCTCTTTGTCGCAGAAAATATTCCTTTACAGGATTTAGTTCGGGTATTAAGTGAGGCATATGGGGTATCCATTCGTATAGCGGATGAAGCGATGCAGAGGCAACTTATCACTACCACATTAATATATGGATCCCTAGACCAAAACTTGGAAGTAATCCGAGAGACCTTGGACGTAGGAATATTAAAGAAGAGTGATCAGATCATTATTGAATAAAGCTTACCTTTCCATATAAATACTGAGGGATTAACATGTTGAAAACCAGATTTTTTATTTTTACATGCCTTTTATTCGCAATGTTTTTTTTGCGTAATAAACCTTTGTCCGCCCAACAGCACCTGCGGCAGGAAATAACTTTTGAACCTTCCCGGGAACTTAGCATACGGGAGGCTCTGGAGCGACTGCAAGATGGGAATGATTTCTTCTTTTCCTATCCCAGTAGCGTGATAGCTGTTGAAGAGCCCGCACCCTTGAATAACTATACAGGGCCAATCGGAGGATTTCTTGCGTTGGCTTTGGGCACCGAATATGAATTCAAAGAGATTCCTGGATACATCATCATCCGATATGCCCCTAAATTATTGGATGTAGAGGCAGAAATTGAGAAAGCAAATAGGCAAACTACCGTAAAAGGATACATCAGGGATCATCAAAGTCAAGAATTGGTGGAATTTGCCAGCATTTACGAGCGCAGTCAGCTGGTCTCAACGTTGAGCAACCAAGATGGCTACTTTGAACTCAAATTAAAAGACCCGCAAGCTGCCATCTGGATAACACTTAGCAAGGAAAATTATCGGGATACCAGTTTTATGATCCTACCGACGATAGAAGTAGATGGCAGAAATTTTCAAAGCCGACTGCGTTTTTCCCCACAGACCAGTAATGCAGATGCGTTGGAAAACAGCTTTTTTGGTAATCTTTTCATCGGTTTCAGGCAACGAATTCAGCGGATAAACCTGGAAGGTCTCTTTGGGGAAAGCCCCTACCAAATATCTTTAATACCGGGGATAAGTTCGCAGGGGATGTTTGGCAGCCAGATGGTCAACCGCGTTTCACTCAACCTCATTGGGGGATATTCGGCAGGAACAGAGGGCTTCGAAACGGCCGGAATATTCAATATCAATCAACAGGATACCCGGGGTTTACAGGTTGCCGGTATGGCTAATATGGTAGGAGGTGAGATGCAGGGCGTACAGGTTGCCGGCATTTATAACACTGTTTTCCAAAAAGTAGAAGGAACCCAAATTGCCGGACTTTACAACGCTGCCAAATCCGGATCCAATGGACTGCAGGTGGCCGGACTCTATAACCGATCCGATTCCATTGCAGGCCACCAAATCGCCGGATTGGTAAACAAAACTGGAATTGCAAAAGGAATACAAGTTGCTGGCTTGATGAATCTAGCACCCGTGCAGGGAGGTCTTATTCAAATGGCAGGATTGATGAATGTCTCCGGAGGATCAGTGGAAAGTCAAGCTGCCGGTCTATTAAATCGGGCATCCCATGTACGCCAATTTCAGTTGGGAATTATCAACATCGCGGAGTCAAATGACTACCCCATTGGCTTGTTGAATTTGGTTAAAAACGGGAAAAAGAGTGTTTCCTTAGCCATGGATGAATCGGCTACATTCCAATTGACCCTGCGAACTGGTGGTCAAAAACTATACGGCATCTTAGGAATAGGGTACCTGGTTGGAAATCTACATACACACTTCGGCTACGACTTGGGGATTGGTATAATGGCTTTGGATTACGGTCAATTTTCGCTAGATGCTGAGTGGGTAAACCGGGTAGCGACCGATTTTAGGACAAAGTCCGAAAACACCAATTCCTTTAGACTACTTCCTGCTTTCCGTCTATCCCCGAGGTCTAAAATTTTTATTGGTCCCTCCTTAAATTTTACAGTGATCGATTATGACCCGGGAAAAAGAATTCCCGGGCTTGTTTTGGCCGATTACAGTATAGCTTCCAATATTTATGGGATCTTTGGTGGTGCAATCGGCGGAGTTCAGTTTTCATTCTAAAAATCATTTTGGAATATTGTGCGAACTTACACCAGCAGCTTTTCAATTATTCTTACAGGTATTGTGCGGCATAGGCTTCTCAATTATCCATCTCCCGATGAAGGGCCAATTCAAGTTCAAAAATTAATCCCAAAACAAACGCCCGAGCAAACTTAAGGTCGTTATAGATGTTGTCAAACTTCCTCTTTCCCAATAGGCTATTGCCATAGAGACGGAACACAGTAATAATTTTTCGGAAATTGGAATAGTTTTTCATTTTTTTATTCGGCCTTAGCTTCTTTTTGGAATTTGGACTGTATTTTAAGAGATTCAACATGACAATCATATACGGAGTAGCTGATTCATTAGGCTAGAAATGAACCGTATAGCTCAGTACCGGTAAGGTGGAAAGTTGGGGGATGGATTCTATTTTTTGGGTAGTATTATTCCAATAATAGTCGGCGTTGGCGGCATTGCCAGTCACATTTTGTACATCCAGTTTGACTTCCTGGCTGAATTTTTTCTTATCCACCCGATAGGTCAGGGCGATGTTTACTGTGAAAATATCATCATTCTTTATTTCAAAAGCATTGTTTTCCTTATAGATGGCACGTTCGGCGGCAATCGAAGCAGCAACATCTATTGGAAGTAGCCTGCGGCCTCCCAAGAGGGCAGTCCTTGCGTTTATTCCCAATACCTTGACTTTCCCGCTGTGGTTATTGAGTTGAAACTCTTTTCCAAACAGTACATTACCCATGTAGTTTCCGTTAAAGCGGGTATCCCTCCATTTATTGTCTCCCGCCACATAGGTTGAGTTAAATACCGAACCGGTTATTAGAAAATAATACCTGTCTGTAAAATACCTTTCCAACGTAAATTCCAACCCGTAATTTTCCCCACGGCCCTCATTGACCAGCAATCGGTCTGTCCACAGTTCATCCTGATTAAGAAGGGAAAAGGAGCTTTGGAAATTCGGGTCAATGGGAATATCATACAGAAATTGGTGGTAGGCCTCGATTTTCATAAACAACTGATCACCAAGCTTATTCTCATAACCCAAAACCAGATGTCTGGCTTTTAAGAGGTCGATGCCAGTATTGGGCATGGAAAGATTTCCTTGGGAATCGCCGATTCTAGCAAAATAATTGGGAAGCGATGTCATCTTACTGTGTTGCCCATACCCTACGGTGATTGCTTGCCTATGGGGTAGGTCCAACCTCAAAGATGACCGGGGTTCAAAAGTAATTGCTTGATTTTGGGAGGTTTTTTGGCTATGAATTCCATTGATCAGGGTTAGTCGTGGACTTAGCCTCCAGCGCCAGCTTGCAAATGTCTGAAGGAGGTAGGCATTGCCGGTATGCCCCTGATTGACTATTTGCTCCATCGTGCTCCTGTCATAATACCTGCTTTGCAAGTCAAAATCAAATCTGGAATATACAAGGCCTGCTTCAACAAAATTACGTCTATCGAGCTTAAAGTTAACTGTCGAAGCTGCCCTTAATGTTCTATTTTGGAGATCAGCATTTGAATTTTCTCGGAATTCCAAGTCATTCATGGGAACTTCACTTGTAAAGCCGCTTCCATTTGCCGCATAAGTAAGGGAGTTTTGAAGAAATGTATTTGAACCTATAGGTAGGTAATGATTGACACCCATAATGGACAAATTGCTCGCCTGATTAGCCTTTTCGGTCATCAGTGTCGGGATATCATCCTCAAAAAGTTCCACTTCCAAGCCACTTCTTCCACCAAGACCAAAAATGGAAAAAATGCCGAAACCTTTGGTTGGAAGGTGCAATTTAAAAGATAGATCCTGATACTTGGGGACTCCGCTAAAATCCACAATTCCCACATTATCCAGCAAGCCAAATGTGGAATACCGGTAATTGACCAAATAACTCGCTTGGCTATTTTTACTGAACGGTCCCTCCAAAGTAATATCCGTCCCCAACACCCCCAAGGAAAGGGCATACTCCCTTTTTTCGTTGTTGCCTTTTCGAAGTTTCATATCAAAAATCCCTGCCAATGCATTTCCAAAGGCCGGAGAAAATGCTCCCGTATAAAACTCAGAATTGGCTAACATTTGGGCATTTAGGGTACTAATCGGTCCTCCTGTCAGCCCCTCCTGCCCGAAGTGATTGGGATTGGGGATTTCTATTCCCTCCAGCTTCCACTGGATAAATCGGGAGTTGTTACCCCTCACAATGATGTCATTGTTGCCCGAACCGTCAGAGTTGACTCCGGCGTAGGAGGCCACCATGCGGGCAGGGTCGTTGAATGACCCCGCAAAACGATTTGTCTCCTCAACAGTAAAATTCCGGGCAGACACCAGGGCCATTTCATTGGTCAGTTGAGACTTGTCGGCATGGCTGCTGATAACTACTTCACCCATTCCCACGAAGGATTCCCTTAATTCAAGATCCAACACGGTTTCTTTTCCCGCAATCACCAAAAGATTCGGAACGACCTGTTCCTCAAACCCAAGACCTGAGATTTTTAGGCTTACCCTTCCTGTAGGGATTTTTGAAAGTTTAAAATTTCCCTCAGCATCTGTTGCTACCCCAACAAGGGGTTGGGAATTCAAAACGATAATGTTCGCACCCGGAATACCCATTTTGGTATCAGCATCGACCACTTTCCCTCTGATGGATTGCGAGGGTTGCTGGGCGGAAAGAAAATTAAAGAGGAAGCAAAGAAAAATTACTGTTCCCCATTTTAGACAAGTTGAATAGTTCATGATCCTAACGTGATTTTAATCCATGACAATCGATGAAGGATTGACCCTTAGTGAACAGCAAAAAAAAAGTGCGTTTTTCTCATTAAACCCTCACCTGGAAGAAAATGGTTATTTAAAAATAATTATTAATAAATAATCCCCTGTCAATATTCTTTTGGTGTGGAGAAATTAGTAGGTCACCTCTGATCTTGAGATGGTTTGATGAAGCGATAAGGATTGAAATAATGATTTATTAGCTGAAATACTTATCAAATGGTAAAATTTGTTGTAAATTTATAATGGAATTTGGCCAAATGATAGAGAAACCCTACTCCAATCTAGTTTTAAATCGGTCCTAGAATAACCTCAAACACATCGTTTTCCATTTTACTCCCTTATGACGCTGTTATTCATTTATTTATTTATTGCATTGATCGTTTCATTTGTATGTTCGATTATGGAAGCTGTATTGCTGTCTACTCCTCTTTCTTACCTAAAATCAAAAGCAGAAAAAGGAGATGGCAGTGCCCAAACCATGATTAGATTGAAAGAAGATATTGACAAGCCCCTTTCTGCTATTCTTTCCTTAAATACAGTTGCCCATACCGTGGGAGCAGCTGGGGTTGGTGCTCAGGCAATCGTTGTATTTGGCGAGGCTTATTTTGGACTTGTCTCCGCAATTTTGACCATTTTGATCTTGATATTGACCGAAATTATTCCCAAAACGTTAGGAGCGAATTATAGCAAGGAGTTGGTAGGCGTAACAACCAAGGTTATTCGGGGAATGATATTTATTACCTACCCCTTGGTAATTACTTCTGCAATATTGACAAAAATGCTTTCCCGGGATAAAAAGGAGTTAACGATCAGTAGGGATGAGATTTCTGCGTTGGCCAGTATTGGAACCCAGGAGGGAATCTTTGCTGACAAAGAAAATAAGATCATCCAAAACTTGATCAAGCTGAAAGGTGTCAGAATATCTGAAATCATGACGCCACGCATTGTGGTAGTGGTAGCCAACGAGGAAATGACGCTACAGGAATTTCTTAAAAATAAAGAGTTCCTTCATTTTTCACGAATTCCCATCTACGATAATGTGCGGGATAATATCACCGGATATGTCTTTAGGGAGTTGGTCTTCGAAAAATTGGCAGAGGACCAGTTTGACTTGAAATTGAAGGACATCAAACGTGAAATTTTGTCATTTCCAGAAAATACGACCTTGTTTGATGCTTGGGATGTGATGATTTTGCGTAAAGAGCACATCTCCATCGTGATTGATGAATACGGTGGAATGGACGGCATCACAACATTGGAAGATATCATCGAATCCTTATTGGGCTTTGAGATCGTGGACGAAAAGGACCGGGTGGATGACATGCAGCAATATGCTCTGGAGCGATGGAAAACCAAGCAGAAGAAATACGAATTGCTACGGGATGGCGTTAAATAAAACATTTTATTTAACGGGAAATTCCCTTAAATTGAAATCTTCCGCTTGATATACTTTTTAATGAAGTTTCCCCCTTGAAGTGGACGCCCTAATTGTGTTTTGCAAGAAAAATAACCGCTATAATGAAACTTTTATATGTCCTTATTTTTGGTTTTCTATTTGCTCCAGCTTTTTGCTTTGGACAGGAAACTAACCCCTATATCCTTATCGCACATCGAGGAGGCATAGTTGGCGAAGATGCGCCGGAAAACAGCATGGCTGCCCTACAGCGTGCTATCGATAGGGGATACTATATGGTAGAAATAGACATGAGGCTTACAAAGGACAGTGTATTGATTATCCAGCATGATCCGCATTTTAGGAAATATTTTGAAACAGACCGACTGGTCAGCGATATGACATGGAAGGAGATTCAAATCTTAAAGCACCCCAGCGGCTATCGGGTTTTACTTTTGGAGGAGGTGCTGGCGCACTGCCAAGGCAAAATTCAGGTGATGCTGGATAACAAAATTGCAGGCATGGATGAAAATCTGTTTTCCAAAGTAGTGGATCTTCTCGGAGAATATAAATTGGACCAGAACGCCCTGATGATTGGAAGCAGTGCCTCCACCGAGTATTTTACGGGAAAAATACGACTGAGCTGCACCCGCGGCCAACTGGAATCCAATCAAAGCCGGGCGGATTACAGCCCGGATCACTACTACCTCTTTGCGAGGGATATCTCCATGGAGGACGTGGAGTGGGCCAGAGCGCAAGGAATTATGACAGTTGCTGCCATAAATAGTTTCACTTTTCCGCAAGAAAACATCTTGGAAGCAGCCAGACAGAAGACCCAAGAGCTAAAAGAAAATGGAG
>JBBQXZ010000231.1:0-7576 GCA_038209145.1 Cytophagales bacterium
AGTTTTGCCATCAATGTCCAACGGTATGGATTACCGGACGATTTCTATGCCACGTACCTGCAGCGGTTAAATGCCGTAACTGTGGAGCAGGTAAATGCTGCCGCAAAGAAATACCTCAAACCTGAAAACATGTATATCACGGCTGTAGGGAATGCCAATGAGATAGAGGAAAGGCTGAAAGTCTTTGGAGAAGTGTCCCGATATACCAATATGGCAGATCCCGAACGGGAAATAGATACCAGCGAATTGAATCTCACGGCAAACGAAGTACTAGACGCCTATCTCGCCGCAATTGGTGGGGAAGAAGCAGCAGAAAAGATTAAGACTGCCAAAATAAGCATGTCCGCAGAGGTTCAGGGAAATAAACTAAACATGATTATCCTTCAGGATTCCGAAAATCAGGTGATGGTTCAGCGGATGTTGATGATGGGCAATGAAGTGTCTAAAACCCAGCTCAAGGAGGGTAAGGCTACTGTAAGTGCCATGGGTCAAAGTCAGACGCTTCCCGATGAGCAGTTTGAATACCTGAAGATGTCCATGTGGATTGTTCCAGAACTGCATTATGAAACAATGGGATATACCATTAGCTCCGATGGGGTCAAAGATATAGATGGTCAAACGGCATATAGGGTGCTTATCAGTAATCCCACCGGCGGGGAAATCGTCAATTATTACAGTACGGCAACCGGTCTTAAAATTAGAAATGAGGATACAATCAGCGGAGTAACCAGCTATGGGCGTTATGAAGCGTTTAATGGAGTTCTTCTGCCAGTTGAACTTTCTGTAGAAAGTCCGATGATCCCTTTTCCCCTTAATTTTCAAGTGGACGACATAGAAGTGAATGTTTCCTTTACCCCTGAGGAATTAAATTAGTAATCCAAAAATTTGTAAAGTGCATGTAATGTGCGAAACCAAATAACCTATGAAAAAAGTAGCAGTAAGTTGTTTTATGATTTTAAGCCTCATTCAGGCCGATGTTTGGGCATTTTCCGGCGAAATAGCGGCAAAGAAAAGTCCCAAAGAAATAATAGATGCGTACGTCAAGGCAGTTGGTGGACTCGACAAAATAAACGGAATCAAGAATATGATGATTGTCATGGAGGCCAACCTACAGGGGATGACCTTGGAGATAAGTTCTACAAGTGATCAGGAAAATAAGCGGCTGATGCAGCAGACGGCCATGAATGGAAATGTGGTCCAAAAAACAGTTGTTAAGAATGGGAAAGGGTATATCTATGCCATGGGCGAGAAACAAGAATTAAGGGAGGACCAATTGGATGCGGTGAACGCACAGATTTTTGTATTTCCCGAGATCCAGTATGAAAAGTTGGGGTATACACTTACAGCAGGAGATATCCAAAATATCGACGGTGAAGAAGCTTACACACTAAATATCGTGACCTCCAAAGGTATTGAGACGACAGAATATTACAGTACCCGATCAGGACTTAAACTCCGCACGTCCACAGAGCAGGCAGGAGATATTTCTTATGCCAACTACGAAGAGGTAGATGGTATCATGATCCCTACGAAGATGACCATTTCCAATGCCATGCTTCCCATGCCCATTGAGGCGACCATGGTGACGGTAAAGTTTAACGAAATATTGGACAATTCTCTTTTTGAATAATCATCAATGATCGAATTTGAAAATCGCAAAATTCCGTAAGACTTATTTTATCCATAGTTCTCGCTCACCCGAATGATCCTTATCGATCGTTAACGTGTACTTTCGATAATAGATGGAACTCGTTTTTGGAAGGTTGAATTGTATTATTTTACCATACCGGTCGATTTGACAGGTGATGCCTTTTTCCACGGGAATTACTTCTTTTATGACATCGCCTATAAGCAACATCTGATAAGCTGGGCATTCGGGATGGATTTTGGAAAGGGTATTTTCTGGGTTGATGAGTAGGCCAAAATGACTCTCCATTTCATTTTCACGGGAACCTGTTTCTAGCAGGATTCCCACACAATCTAAATACTCAACTAGGCTGGGCAAAACATCTTTGACACCGTAGATATAGGAGTTGAAAAATTCCCTGATTAAGGCTGCGTCATTTACTTGTTGACTTATAATGTTTTCAAAGTCATCCAAAGTATAGCCTTGAGTTGATTGCCCGAATTTTAACCACATTTCCTTCATAACCGCCTCTAGCGAACTACCTTTACCGATTAACACTACGTCCAGACACAGGGATATCAACGCCCCGCGGTTGTAGATACTTACTTTTTTTTCGGGAATGCCAGCCTTGTACCCGTCCAGCCACAGGTCCATGCTTGATGCTGCGATGGATTGATTCTGCCATCCAAAGCTTTCAAATTCCCTGTTGATCATCTTTTCCAGTTTTGCCAGGTACCTCTCCAACGTGTAATATCCGGACCGTAAGAGGTACATGTCGCCGAAATAGGTAGTGACTCCCTCCGCCACAACCCCTGAATCGATGTAGGCTTCTTTAGAAAAGTCATATGGTAACAGTGCCTTAGGCCGTATTCGGCAAACATTCCAGAAGTGGTACAGTTCATGGGAACTTATGCCAATGAGGTTGTCAAGTTTTTCTTGGGCTGTTAAAGAACTGGCAGGTCCAAAAGTAATAACAGTGGAATATTGATGTTCCACGCCGTGATAATGGGGATATGGGAGTAGCTGAAACAAAAAGTGATAGTCTTTGGCTGGAAAATTCCCAAATGCTTCTATTTGCCTTCTAGTAAAAGATTCAAACGTTAAAAGCAGTTCTTCCGTCCGAAAAATCACCTCTCCCTGTATCCAAAGGTGAAAGGTTGCGTCCTTCACCTGATAGGTGAGGTGAATCAAATCAGGAGACGCAATCAGGGGTGAATCAACCAAATGCTGGAAATCATGCGCCAAAAATTCAAATGGTTTCTTTTGGGGAAGAGCAGTTGCCACCTGGTAGTGATCCGGTAAATATAGCGTCACGGTGATTTTTTCTTTCTCACGACTTTTCACTTCAAAGGCGAAGTTGATAAAATTCAGGTAAAGCTGATAAGGGTCCGACCAACTTCCACCAGCGTCCATCTGCCGCGCAAAAAATTCATACCTGACATCATAACTACCATCCTCTTCAGCCCTAAATGTCCAAAGATCCTTGGTAATTTTGATATATGGAACTTTCTTCTCCCTGTAGTACACGTCAAAAGTCCTTATAAATTGGGCATAGTTTGCCATTTCATACCTTCCCGATCGCCATGAAGGTAACTGTAGCTGCAAGGTTTCTCCGGCTTGACAACTTAAGGATAGCGAAATCTGTATAAATTGAGAGGCGGGATTATTTTGCAAAATATGATACTTCATCTTCGTAAGGGCTGAGTTTGGTGAACAAAAGTAATCCACAGGTTTGTAAATAAAAAAAACCTATCTATCTTTGCACTCCTTTTACTTACAGAGCAGAATCGATCAAGTTTTAAATAGATAAAGAAATGAAAAGAACATTCCAACCTTCCCGCAGGAAAAGAAGAAACAAGCATGGTTTCAAAAATAGAATGTCTACAGCTAACGGCAGAAGGGTAATTAAGGCAAGAAGAGCTAAAGGAAGACACAAATTGACCGTTTCTTCGGAAAAAACATTGAAGAAATAATTGAATTCGCAGACGGATTATGTAATCATTTAATACCATGGACCGTAAATTTCCAAAAACGGAAAGATTGCATTCCAGAAAGTTAATCAAGGAACTTTTTGACAAAAGTTCCTCTTTTTTTTTATATCCATTTAAGGTAATTTTCCTCCCGACAAGTTCCGGTGAAACTAATCAAGTCCTAATCTCTGTTTCTAAGAAGAAATTGAAAAGGGCTGTACATCGCAATCTTATCAAACGAAGAATTAGAGAAGCCTATCGGCTAAATAAGCAACTACATGTTTGCAAGGAAACTGGAGCTTCTAAACGAATCGGTCTAATTTACGTTTCATCTGATCTGATGGAATATGGTGATATTCAAAAGAAACTAATCAGAATTCTAAGCAAACTAAAAAATTCATAATCTCATCCATACCATGGGCAATACCCCGAAAAGTTACAAACGATTATCCATTCTGCTTGTCCTTACACTTAGTGGGGGCTTACTTTTTGCCTTTACCTTCAACAACGACAAGTTGTTTGCCATAGCAAAAAATCTGGATATTTTTGCATCCCTTGTCAGGGAGTTGGATTCCTACTATGTGGATGAGATTAATCCCGATGAGTTGGTGTCAGTCGGCATCAACGCCATGTTGGAGGAGCTTGATCCCTATACGGAATTTATTCCGGAGGAAGATCAGGATGATTTTAGGATGATGACTACGGGTGAATATGCCGGTGTAGGTGCACTGATCGGTAACAGGATAGGAGTTAATATGGTGTTGATGCCTTATAAAGGGTTTCCCGCACAGGTAGGAGGCTTACGGATCGGGGATGAAATCCTTCAAGTTGATACCGTTGATGTGGTGGAAAAAAATACAGCCGATATTTCTAAATTACTCAAAGGTCCAGCCAATACCAAGGTGCTCGTAGTGGTGAAAAGGGGTACGGACACACTTGAGGTTAACCTGACACGGAAGAAAATAGTAATTAGCAATGTACCCTTTCATGGCATGATCGATTCTGAGACTGGATATATAAAGTTAAGCGATTTTACTACCAATGCCGCTGCAGATGTGCGAAATGCCCTAATTGACTTGAAATCAAAGGGTGCGACAAAGTTGGTTTTGGACGTTAGGGATAATCCGGGAGGAATTCTTAAGGAAGCGATAGAAATAGTAAATTTATTCATTCCCAAAGGCAAAGAAGTTGTCCGTACCATAGGGAAATTGCAAAGTGTAAATACAGTTTATAAGACGGAGAAGTCTCCTGTTGACAAGGACATTCCATTAGTGGTGTTGATTAATGAGCGGAGTGCCTCCGCAGCTGAAATTGTTGCCGGGGCGCTGCAGGATTATGACCGGGCCGTCCTTATAGGACGCAAAACCTTTGGTAAAGGACTTGTTCAAAGCACCATTCCCCTTTCCTATAATTCGCAGGTGAAGTTAACAACTGCCAAATATTATATCCCAAGTGGCAGGTGTATTCAGGCCATCGACTACAGTCAAAAAGATGATGAAGGTAAAGGCTTCAATGTGCCGGATTCTCTTAGGAATGAATTTAGGACTAAAAATGGGCGTATAGTTTTAGATGGAGGAGGGATTGAACCTGATGAAGAGATTGAATCTCGCATTTTTGCGCCCATCACTTACAGCATTGTTGCCCGAAGTTTAGTGTTTGAATATGTGAATAAATTTGCTTTGGAAAATTCGGAAATAGTTTCTCCAAGGGAATTTGAAGTAACAGACGAGACGTATACTGATTTTGTAAGTTGGCTTGAGGGCAAGGACTATGACTATACTACCCGGGTTGAAAAGACCATGGAAGATCTAGTTTCCTTTGCTCAAAAGGAAAAGTACTACGATGAAATCAAGGATGAACTTGAATCACTTAAAAAGATTGTCAGCCACAGTAAAGAACATGATTTGGTTACCTTCAAGGATGAAATTAAAGAAGCTCTAAGGGATGAGATTATTTCTAGGTACTATTATCAGGAGGGTGTGCTGGAAGCGTCTTTAAATAAGGACGATGAAATTAACGAATCCCTGAAGGTTCTAAAAAATCCAACCCAGTATGCGATGATGCTGAAACCTAAATATTAGGGGGAATTTGGCATTGCCTGCTATTTATTTCGTGATTTCCTTCTGGTAAAAATCCCTATCCACTCACCTCAATTTTTGGAAAATGGGTTGTTTGGGTTTTTTACCAGATATGGTAGCTATCAAGTTTCTTCTCGGATTTTATTTGCGGTTGGTGAATGAACCCAAAAAATATCATAATCTCAAAACAAGATTTTCATGGGACTTATTCTTTCAATTGAAACAGCTACTTCAGTTTGTTCGGTGGCAGTTCACGACCATGGTAAGCTAGTGGGGATATTGGAAGTAATGGGAGAAAATGTCCATGGTAAGAAGTTGGTGCCATTGATCGAGGGACTGTTATCACATACGGGGATTTCCAAGGGAGAATTAAAAGCAGTAGCCGTCTCACAGGGACCTGGGTCTTATACGGGATTGAGAATTGGAGTTTCAACGGCCAAGGGCATGTCCTATGCGCTGAATATCCCCCTGATCGGGGTGGATACATTGGATGCCATGGCTAGGGGATTCTTGAAGGGGTGTGTTGCCAGTGATGTTGTCATTCCCATGCTTGATGCAAGAAGGATGGAGGTTTATGCAAAAGTGATTTCGCCGGATGGCGAATCGCTTTTGGAATCCAGGCCAATAGTAATCGACGTGCTGTCTTTTCGAGAGTATTTGACGGGAGGAAGAGCCTTTTTTGTCGGGAATGCCTGCGACAAAGTTTCAACGGCTGTTACGAACTCCAACGCCGTATTTCTGAATTGCCTACCAGCTGCGAGGACAGTGGGTGAGCTGGCTTACGAAAAATACCTAAAAGGTGATTTTGAGGACATAGCCTATTTTGAACCGAACTACCTCAAGGAGTTTATGGTTATCAAATCAAAGAAAAACATATTGAATCCATGAGTGAAATTGTAAATCGGGTAGCGAGTAGTGCCATAATCTCTTTGGATTTGGAAACCTATTTTCAGGAAGGCCCGCGAAAGTCGTTTGATTTACGTTCGTACCTTTTTCAGGAAATTATAATTCGGGAGAAGGATTTCCGTCAGTCGCTTAAAGAAACGGATTGGGAGGAGTTTAGGGATGCGTTGGTGTCCGTTTACTGTTCGGTAGACGCGATCATTCCTACTTGGGCATACATGCTTGTGATGACCTATTTGGAGGGAGTAGCCAAAGAAGCAGTTATTGGCGACTCGGAGGATTTGGAAAAATACGTGATGACAAAGTCTCTACAGCAGATAAATCCGAAAGATTTTGAGGGGAGACCCGTGGTTGTGAAAGGGTGTGGTAAATTACCGGTGCCCATCCATGCGTATGGCGAGATAGTACGAATCCTCAAAGGATCAGCACGTAGCATTATGTATGGAGAACCGTGCAGTACGGTGCCTGTTTATAAAGCATCCAAGTAGGTAGTTGAGTAGAGCTTTTTTGGAAATATTTACAGATTTATTTTTGGTAAATATCCAAAAGAGGGCTATGTTTGCAATCCCATTAGAGAAGCTGATGGGAAACGAGTTCAATAAGACGAGATTAGTTTATTGAGGAGGCAAAAAATAAAATAATTTTATTTTAATGTTTTTTTGGAAGTTCAAAAAATAACCCGATATTTGCACTCGCTTTTCAGGACAAAGGTTCTGGAATAGATTTAAAACTCTCAAAATAGTGGTTAGATTCACTATATAAGTTCTTTGAAGTATTGTAAGACAGCATTCAAATAAAGACTGGATAGGTCGATTTATCGACACAGATTAACATTTTTCTACCTGCAAGGGTAGGAAACAAACACTTTACAATGGAGAGTTTGATCCTGGCTCAGGATGAACGCTAGCGGCAGGCCTAATACATGCAAGTCGTACGGGATCCCCGAGCAATCGGGGTGAGAGTGGCGCACGGGTGCGTAACGCGTATGCAACCTGCCT
>JBBQXZ010000232.1:0-7543 GCA_038209145.1 Cytophagales bacterium
AGAATTTCCACTGCCGACTATGGATCGAAATAATGGCTCGATTTTCAGAATATTTGTTTTTGCAAAGTATACACGTCAAGTTCAACCCCATCCGGGGTTGGGGGTAATTCGTTGTCCGATGGCCGCGGGTTGCACCCACGGTTATTGCTGTTTAGGCCCGTCAGGCCTGTATGTACTAGGCAATCTTCAGCAGCCGAGAAAGGCATCCATAGGAATTAGTTTCATTCCATGCCAAAAGCTTTAAATGAGATCTCAAATCACCTATCCAACCTAAAACCTCCTTGACACCGAAGCCTATAGGGCTTCACCAATAATAACCCCGGGTGAAACCCGTGGCTTTCGGGCCAATCCTTCCTTCCCACAACCCCGGAGTGGATTGAACATAGTCCTAAGAACAAGGTGTCCAATCCGGGAATAGAATTTCCACTGCCGGCCATGGATCGAAATAATCTATCCCCCATATTTAATCTTTCACATCAAACCTTACCAAATAGCTATGTGAACTATGTTTCTATCTGTTAAAAAAATCCTTGGGACTGGACATGGGAATTGCAAATTCCCTTTATCTGTCCTCGGAATTGTAAATTTCAAGGAGCGGGTTTATCCACAAAAGATTGGGTTTTTCATCACTGCCAATTCCTGTCTTTTCTTGTGGATATGCTATACCGTCAAATCCAAATAGGGCTACGGAAAGAAGGAGAAAACTTTTAACTGTCATCTGAGGGTACCTATTTCATCTGGATTGGGAAATTCCCGCATGGGGCTATATCTGATATAGGAATCAAAAACTTCCGTATCTGGCCCTACTACCCTGGGATCTCCCGAAGCTTTTAATTCCGACATTAGCGTTTCCTCCATGTCACTTTTTAAGGCTAAATGGTCTGCATCCTCCGCCAGATTATTCAGGCAAAATGGGTCTTTTGAAACATCAAAAAGTAAGAATTCGGGAATTTTGGCGAATGCCGCATCAAAAAATGGCCGAACTTCTTCATCTTCCCAATGCTCCACAATATATGATTTGGTGGGTGAGGCATCCACATCCGTAAATGCCCAATCGGATTTATGAACCCCATTTTTATCTATTCCATACATCGGTCGCAGTTCATTTTCCGTTCCAGGCTTAATTGCCTGGGGAGCGCCGGCGGGCCAGCGGTCTGGTTTCGCATTCCAAATCAGCAAATGATCCTCACTCCGAATGGCTCTTTGGGGAAAACCCCAGTTTTGATAGCGAGAAGCAGAGTGTCTTTCTCGTCCTGAAAACACATAGTTAAAATTCTCGTCAATTTTGCCCTGCTTTTCTGACTCTAATAGATGTCGGAAACTTCTTCCTGAAATGGGCAACATATCAGTAGTACTTGTATTTGTCAAATCTAAAATAGTAGGTGCCAGATCCGAAAAACTAATGGGATCATCAACCTTCCTGCCTCCCGGAAAATCTTTTGGGTACCGTACGGCAAAGGGAACGTGGATACCATATTCATAGCTATTTGCTTTGGCTCTTGGGAAAGGCATTCCATTATCCGAGGTAACAATAATGATGGTATTATCAAGCTCGCCAATTTCCTCCAGGTAATCCAACATTAATTGCAAATGGTGGTCAAACCATTCAATTTCCACGGCATAATCCAACATATCTCCACGAACAATATCATTATAAGGAAAAAACCCGGGAACTTGCACATCAGCTAATTTTTTATCCGTTCTTTTCCATGAATCCTGTTCATAGTCGCGGTGAGGCTCGGTGGCACCATACCAGAAGAAAAAGGGTTGATCAGCGCGGATACTGTCCATAAAAAACTTGAAGTTTTCAAAATAGTTCAAATCACTTATTTTATCCGCAGGTCTTGGATCATCACCCGCCTGATAACGGATATTGGAATGTGAAATTCCCGCAGCATCCGTAGCTCGCCAAAGGGAATCATTTTCATTGCGGGCATATTGGAAGGGAGAAACTCCTTTGCCAGTTCTTCCGGTAACATATCCATTGGCATCAAGCAAATCTACAAAAGGTACATATTTCTTCAGCCAAGGAGCGGCATGTTGACCTGCTTGTTCATTTTGCCAATGGTACCTGCCGGTGACAATGGCACTTCTGGAGGGCGCACAACCGGGAGATCCCGCCATGCAATGATTAAAATATACCCCCTCCCTGGCTACCCGATCGAAGGCCGGGGTATTGACAAAGGTACTTCCCGCAAAACTCGTATGGGCAAAAGATTGGTCATCGCTGATTACAAACAAGATGTTGGGCTTCTTGCCTTCTGATTTGGCCGAATCAGTGGAGCATCCTGCCAATTGAAAGACAATTAATATACTTATAATTAAATTTAGGTATTTCATTTCGTTCGTATTCAAGGTCTATAGTTGAGATGAAAAATCATTCGATAAATTGAAAGATACAATTTATTCACTTCCATTTCTATAGTCATCCCATAGCCGAACCTCCTTGGAGACGGAATCTTCACTGACAGGAATAGCAATTCCCTCCAAATAAGTAAATCGAGATGGATTTTGTTCGGGCATTTTGGGTTAGTATGGTGCTTTTTACAATTGTTAACCAAGTTTACAAAAAATTGGATTGTTTTTAGTTAAAAACAATTAAAAAAAGTTAAAACGCCTTGACTAGGGTTTTTTTAACTGTAAATCTCTGTAGCTTTAAATACTTCAAATACAGAAAATTAGTAGTTATAAATTAATAAGATAGTCTTTTTGGAAACCTTAACTTGAAAAGTGATGAAAAATTTTGCGTTTATCGGCATCTTGCTTATTCTTTTAGGCTGCTCAGAAAATAAATCTTCATCCGAAAGCGATTTGGGTTTCCTATTGGCCCAAGATACGGTAATGATTGATCCAAAAGGCAGCATCATCAACCTGAAATATGGACTTAACAATCCCGAGCTTTCCTCAGATGGTAAATTTCTTTATCACTTTACGCAGGGAGAGGCAAAGTTTGATAAGATCAGTCTGGATAATTTGGTTTTGGAAGAGACACTGCAGTTTGAAAAAGAAGGCCCCAATGGAATGGGTTCGTTTATATTAGGCTATGTATTGTCCTCAGCGGACCAATTAATGATTTGGTCCTATGGTCTCAACGCTCTTTTTGACCTTGGAGGCAATAAAGTTAGAGATTTAAATTTAGACAAAATAGCCAAGGAACTTGAGGGTCGCCAAGCAACTCCAATTCGGTTGATGGAGCATCCCAGCGACCCGAATACGATTTTTGGCTTGTATGTTAAATATCTAGAAAACCTGTTTATCCTAGTGAAGTTTGATCTGGAAAACGAAACATACGAAAAAATAGCATTGCCAGAAACGGAGAAACTCGAGAACTATCGGATGGAAATAGAACAGGGTGGAAGGCCGGCTGGAGCTTTTAGCCCGGTGCCCATGGCAACTAAAATCCGGGATAATAAAATCGTCTTGACCAATAGTGCTTTCAATGAAGCTTATGTCTACGATATTTCGTTGGATTCGCTTTACCTTATATCGTGGGACAGTAAGCTGACCGGAAACCAAAATGAATATAAGCTCCCAAAAACAGTAGAGCTGGAGCAAGCAGAAGAACACAGAAGGAAATTCTACGAATCTATCAATTTTTTAGACCCCAAGTGGGATCCTATTTCCGAGAGATACGTTCGTCTTTCATTTAAAACCAAGTTTTCCGCTGACCTCAATGAATATAGAAGAGCCGAAGAAATTGGCGCTGAAGTTTTCCTAACTGTTTTGGACAAGGACCTGAACATCATCAAAGAGACCTTCCTCGATAGCTATCAAAAAAATCCCCACTCCCACTTTTTCCTCGACAACAAAATCTGGCTGTATGAAAATATGGATGATGAATTGGGGTTTGTGAGGATTGCTGTTGATTGAGATGGCACGTTATCGGTATATAATAAGATAGCTGGGGGCCATTGCAAATGGCAAAATGATGATTATGTGACTTGGAGCATTTTCAGATAGAAAGATGCAGTGGATACTACACCTGGCGTCAGGACATTGTAAATGGCTATTTTATTGGACATCTCAAAACATTAAAAACCCTCCTCGACTCAGAAGCCTAAAGGGCTTCAAAAATAATAACATTAGGTTAAACCCAAGGCTGAAAGTCCCCCAGATCCCATCCACAACCCCAAAGTGGGTTGAAAAAAGTCCTGCTAACCCTGTGCAATATAGGAATACAATTTACCCTGCCAACCATGCATCGAAATAATTGCGTTACTACTATAATACGTGATCTTGTAATTTTATACCCGTCAAGTCCAACCCCATCCGGGGTTGGATGTAATTGGTAGTCCGACGGCCGTGGGTTACCATCCATGGTTATGGTTGTTCAGGCCCGTCAGGCCTGGGTTAAACATGGGAATCATCAACAGACGAGGAAACAATTTTCATTACAGCCAATCGCATTAAATGAGATCTCAAATAACTTTTCAAACCGAACACCGAAGCCTGAAGGGCTTCAACAACAATAACCCCGGGCGAAACCCGGGGATAGCTGAGCCGCCAATCTTATACACAACCCCGAAGTGGGTTGAACAAAGTCCTGCGAACCAATACCCAATTTGGTAACAGAATCTCCTCTGCCGACCATGGATCGAAATAATCTATCCCATTGCTTAATCTTCCACTTTAAACCGTACCACCATATACCTGAAATGATCCTCATCGAAGTCGGGATGGTTTTCGTTGTTGAGCGATATGTAAAGGCCCTTCTCACCGACAAAGATATTGGTTGCGGTATGTATTTCAAACTTATCAATTAGGTTTTCACCAAGAACATTTAATTCGTTATCCAGACATGATTATAAGCAAATAAAAATGTGCCAGAATCAGTTTCTATAAACTATGTGTTTCCGGGATTTACTGAAATGAGGTTATTCGCATTGATGGAGATTTCTTCAATTTTTTCCTGTTTAAATTTTCTCTCTTGCTTTACACTTTCACAACTTGTTATTAGAGAAAACAGAATAACAATATATCCTAGATGTTTCATGATTTTAAATTAAATATGAACTAGAATGCTTGGGCGGATATCTAAATTGCCTAATAGATGGATATTAACTTCAACAATCAAGGACATTCCCCGACAGAAACTAACCTTTCTTTTTCTATAGTATTTCCTTTTAAATGTTTACCTTAATGATCTTAACTTCCGAAAACCATCACTACCGCTTTCGTCCACTATCAATTCAGACAAAAGAACAACTTTCTTCAAATTATCAATTAAAATAAAACGTATTATTGAAGCTCATTAAAGATACTATTTTAAAACTAATTTTTTAAACAGTTTAAGAATTAATTTCTTAAGAGCCGCATTTTATTTAAAAATTAGAAAAATTTGACTGGCAACGATGTTTTTTATGTGGTTTACAAAATAGAAAATTAAGACCGCCAGTACACCAAACTATACTGGAAAAAACATCCACCCAATATATCTCATGGAGGGGTTAACTCACTCCTTTTCAAAACCAACGAAAAAAGCGCTTCCCCATCCTCCCGAATCAACCGAAACGTAACCTCGGGATCTGCCATCTGGGTGTCAAAGGTAAATTCGCCGAAGGCATAGGTGTTGTCAAATCCAAATAACTGCGTCTCCCAGTCCGGATCGGTAGCAGCAGGTCCATTTCGTCCGCCTAGGCTGGCCGGTTCAAATTCATAAAACTGATATCCCGATTCCCTTGGAATGGTAAAGCCCCTCGCCCCGTGCCGGTCTCCTGAAATTAACAGTACCCCGGGAATCCGGTGCTTTTCGATCAGTTGTAAAATTCTCTCCCTTCCCTCCGGATCCCAGACACCCCAGGAGTCCTTCCCATTGGAGACATAATCGCTCCACATGGTGCCACAAGAAAGGATGATAAATTCGCCGGTCGCTTCCAGCAACTGCTTTTCCAGCCAGTTCATTTGCTCCTCCCCCAGAAATGCTCCTGATTCCTTATCCCGAAAAAAACGGTTGTCCAACATAATCACATCCACCGGACCGATGCTGGTTTTGAAATAGATACCTTCTTGTTTGTCCGCATTTCCATACCCCGGATTTGCCCAAGATCGGGAAAATACTTTCCGAATGGCTGTCCTGTCCGCTGCGGTAAAACCGGCCGGAATGCCGGAAAGGTCATCGTCCATATAATCATGATCATCCCATGTAGCATATACGGGGATTTGGGAACTCAGCTGGCGCCAGGCCGGAAAAAGATCGCGCATCAGGTAATCAAAACGGTGCATCCCGATCTGATCCCTTCTGTCCTGGACGGCAATGTCCCCACCCAAAAGCATCGCATGCGGTTTTCTGGCAAGGATTTGGCGAACTTGCTCCTTATTACCCAATCCCCAGCGGTGAAAACAGGTTCCAAAGGCAATTCTAACTGGTTCATTTTCGGGAAGGGTATTCAAAATAAGGGGTCTGTCGTTTGTAACCGTCTCTCCATCTATCATGATATTGACGGGATATGAGTTACCGGACTTCAATCCGTGAATTTTTATCACGGCACTCAGGTCTGATTTTCCGACGGTTTGGACTGGGCCAAATAACCTGACAGTACCATGATCTTCGATTGCAGCTACTACCATGGAAGGTTTGGCGGTGCGAACCCAGAGGTCGGCTCCTTGATGATTTACATTTCCCCATACTGGCCCACCCAATAGCAATGTTTCCTGCTTTTCTACCCAAGTACGATAATCCCGGTCAATCAATAACTTCTCGAAACCTGCCCCTTTTTCCGCAGAAAACACGGAATAGGCAATCTCGGCAAGTCTGTTTACCCGGGTTAAGTCCAGTGAATCCGCCCATTGGTGTAGCATAAATAAGCTTGTTTCCAACGATCGGTTTTTACTTAATTGCTGATGCATCCGATCGCCTACCAATTGGGCAAAGGAGTTGATTGATAAAAAAAAGAAGGGAATTAGCAAGTAGTTTTTCATGGACTTACCAATTCATCTCTATGCCAAACGTTTGGGGATCAATTTCCCATTTTGCCAAAAGGAACTTGGCCATCCGGAGGTCATAGTTGTTCCGATTGAAATTCCCAATACGTTTTACCATATCCACTACAGCCTGCCGCATTTCAGGACTATTGTCATCCACATAATCCACCACATTGAGTGCATGTACTCTTGTAAATGGGTTCTCTGACCTTAGAGCCCTCAGGAGCATCTCTCTTCCACTCTCTTTTTCTCCCAACACGTACAGGCATTCCGCAGCTACAATGGCCCCGTTGTGGGAATGGTTGGAGGCAAGTTCCTTTAATTTTGGAAGAACGGGCCGGGCCTTTTCCCCCAAAATCAACAGTCCTGTCGCTCCCCAATACGTAAGTGCAATATTATCCGAATCCAGCATGTCCGCAAGCTTTTGGGGATCGGGGTTGGGATTGGTAGCATATTCGGCAGCATCTACCAACTGCGTCAAATTAACCTCTCCCGAGCGCATGTAATCATAAGCGTTGGTGTTTTCAGTAAGGTCAACCAAGGTCGCTTCCGGAATAAAGCCCGCATCTTTGATTTCAAGAATCCAGCTCCGGTTTGCGGCACGCATGCGCTCCAAAACTTC
>JBBQXZ010000233.1:0-7541 GCA_038209145.1 Cytophagales bacterium
CATTACGGGAAGGTTTATCACCCCTTCCATCACCACCATGTCACAGCCATCTTTTGAAATGGGAGAAATGGCTGCTGGGATTATTTTGGATGCCGTAGAATCGGATGATGACATCGTTAAGGTGACCGAAAAATTGATAGTACCGACGCTTATTGTACGGGAAAGCACTTAGCCAACGGAATCTAAATAAGTTTTTTATGCTTGGATATAGCTTGGGAAAAGTTTTAGACCATATTACTTTATCCGCGTTAACTGTTATTCGATTTCCGAATATACCCCCACCCCAAACAATCCCGCAGGGATGGATTTATGCGGGTGGGTTAATTCAATCCGTAGAGACTTTGTTTCCAGCATCTCGGCGAGCACAATTTTATTTAGAGTCTGATGGTTATCATTTGAAGCATAAACCAGCCTTTCCCTGTCGTCCCAGATCCGGTACGCCTGAACGCAGCCCGGCATCACGCGTTCATCATGCCCCCTGAGGGTAGACTCAAGCGGATGGTCTGCATCTGTATCAAACCACAAGACAATGGACCTGATCTGCTGGGTTTCTTTCCAAGATAAGGTCAACGTAGGATGTTCGTCTTCCAGCGCCGCCACCCAGGCATTAGTTTGGGTCGTAGGACGGAAATGGCCGTTGGTCAGCATTTCGGTTGAAAAACCGGAAATAGGCCTGTCACTTACAAAAGCCAAATTATGTCCACCAGGCCTTCGTTCCGGAAGCCAAAACTCAAAGGCATTTATCCCAATTTCATCTGGAGGATCTTGTTTGGCACTTACCGCTACATCCCTGTTAAATTTATTAAAGACCGGCATCACCCCGGTCAGTCGGATTTGGGTACACGCTACCTCAACTTTATCATTCGCCATGAGCGTATAAAAGGCATAGGAAGCCTTCACAAGCTCCACATCAAACGCCAGCCACAAATCCTGATCTCCCGCTATTACCGCCACTTCCTTTGCGGCCATAATCCGATCTGGCGTAAAGTTACCTTCCCCTTCTGCAACTTGAAGCATTAACTGAATAGTTGACGGTTGTGAGGATCTTATCCTGATTTTCAAACGAGGAACTTGGCCACTGCCAAGGGGTAATAGCTGTGCCATTCCAAAATCCAGTCGCCGCCAAGTTCCATCGGCAGGAAGGTGGCTAAAGTCAAAGGTGGAGGAAGGAGCAATTTTGGCACTTTTGGTCAAATTAAGCGAATCATCCCACGGTACTCTGGGCAGGTATTGTCCAGTTGCCTGAAGCTTATCTTGAAGCGTTGGAATCCTTTCTGCCAATAAATCCCGCGGAAATAACTGGTATTTGCCGCACAAAACTGCCGCCATCGCTACTGCCTGGGCATTATGGGCACAAGTTGCCATAACCCTAGAGGATCCAAAAGCCACATGGCTGGCACTGATAATCCTGCCTGCCAAAAAGAGGTTTTTGATATTTCGGCTATATAAGGCCCTGAATGGAATCTGATATACTCCCTTGGAATGCCATTGGGTACAGCCGGGTTTTTCGCCGTATACCCCGTCAGCGGGATGGAGGTCAAGTGCCCATCCACCATAGGATACCACATCCGCATGTTCCCGCTGCTCCACTACGTTTTTCTGGCTGAGCATATAATCCCCTTCAAAACGGCGGCTTTCCCGCTTGCCGGGAATCATGCCCACCCATTCCAAGGTGTCATTCTCCGCCTCCGGATATTCACCCGAGTTTTTGATATGGTCCCATATGCCATAAATTATCCGCCACAACTCCCATTTGATCTGTTCACTGTCATGAATGGTGTCCAATCTACCACCGTACTCCACCCACCAAAGCCTGCATCCCCTATCCCGAAGATTGAAGGAACGAAAACGGGGAAGGTTGGAGATGTCTCGGTTGGCGAAGGCGGGAGGAATGTACTTGACGAGCTTTTCGGTCGATTTGCTGTGAAAATAGATGGAGTGTCCCAAGAGTTCCCCATAGGACTTATTAGGAGCAAAGGCTTCATCGAACTCCTCCTTGGACTCCGCTCCTATCCGGAAAACCGCCCCGGAAAGGTACCCCACGATCCCGTCTCCGGATGCATCCACAAAGAGATTGCTGTGCAGTTGATACAAAGTACTGTTTTGACTGCAGAATGCGGTTACTGACTGGATGAAATCATCCCCTTTCTTCACCACATCGTATACGGCAGTGTTCAGCAGTAAGGTGATGTTTTTCTCACTCACTACTTTTTCCAAAATAACTGTGTCCAAAATTAGCGCATTGCCTTCCGGATTCCGGAAAATGTTCTCCAGCAGAATTTCATCAATGACGCCTCCCTCTCTGGCCCAACGGTTGTTATTACCCATGCTGGAGGTAGCTCCAAGGATCCAAAGTCGGATTTCCGAGGAAGCATTCCCTCCCAAAACCGGACGATCTTGAACCAAGACAACTTTCAACCCTTCCCTGGCGGCGGTGATGGCACAGCATACCCCTGCCATTCCCCCTCCAATCACCACCAAGTTGTGGTGAAGGGAGACTTCTTTTAGGGTTCTTTTTTCTGATGTTGCTGCTTCTATTATCACAATATCTTCTTTCTAAGGTATCAAAAAGCCTACCCCACATATGCCGGGTAGGCCTTGAACTTATTATTTGCAATATACCTCCAGCAACGATTAATGACTACTAAAGGGGTGAAGGCAATCAATTAGCATTCTAACGGCTCAGAAAAATCTTTGCCTGATGACTCAATTCTTAGATATACTGGTTCAGTATATTTTCATACATTTCCTGTTTGCCACTTGTCTGCTTGGGTTCGCCTGCTTCCAAGGCGTGGGCTCTCAGGTCTTCCAAGGTCAATTTGCCGGTTTCAAAATCCTTCCCTTTGCCGGAATCAAATGAGGCATAGCGCTCCTTTCGCATGGCGTTGTAGGGAGATTTTTCCATGATGTCATTGGCGATGATCAGGCTTCTGGCAAAGGCATCCATACTGCCTACATGCGCGTGGAATAAATCCTCCAAGTCCGTGGAATTTCTTCTGATCTTTGCATCGAAATTCACACCTCCGGTGGTAAATCCATCACCTTGCAACAGTACCAACATGGATTCGGTAAGTTCCTGCAGGTTGATGGCAAACTGATCGGTATCCCATCCGTTTTGATAATCCCCCCTATTCGCATCAATACTTCCCAATAGGCCCGCATCTACAGCTACTTGAAGTTCGTGCTGAAAGGTATGGCCTGCCAAGGTGGCGTGATTTACTTCCAGGTTAAGCTTGAAATCCTTGTCCAATCCATAATGTCTCAAAAATCCAATCACCGTGGCGGCATCGTAATCGTATTGGTGTTTGGTAGGCTCCATGGGCTTGGGCTCAATCAGGAAAGTACCTTTGAATCCCTGTTTTCTGCCGTAGTCACGTGCCATGGTCAGGAATTGGGCCAGGTGTTCGGTTTCCCGTTTCATATCGGTATTCAGCAGGGACATATAACCTTCTCTTCCTCCCCAGAACACATAGTTTTCGCCTCCCAAGGCAATGGTCGCATCGATGGCGTTTTTTATCTGGGTACCGGCATGGGCAACTACTTTAAAATCAGGGTTGGTTGAAGCACCGTTCATATAGCGGGGGTTGCTAAACACATTGGCTGTTCCCCATAGAAGTTTGATGCCGGTTTCTGACTGCTTTTGCTTGGCATAGTCCACGATGGCTGCAAGCCTTCGCTCATATTCCGAAAGGGAATCACCTTCATCTACCAGATCGATATCATGAAAACAATAGAAAGGAGCCCCGATTTTACCGATAAATTCAAAGGCGGCATCCATTTTATCTTTGGCACGCTGCACGGCATCCGAGGACTTGTCCCACTCCCGCACCATGGTACCGGGACCAAAGGGATCATTTCCTGTTGCGCAGAAGGAATGCCAATAGGCAATGGCAAAACGAAAATGATCTTTCATGGATTTGCCAGCAATCACGCGGTTTTCATCATAAAATTTAAAGGCCAGCGGATTGGTTGATTCCTTTCCCTCAAATTTGATTTTTTCGACAGTAGGAAAATAGGTTTTGGACATGTTATTCTTAGTTTTTGGTTTGATTGTATGGTTTTGATTCGTTTATAGTTTATTAAGATAGCCTTCCCATCGTTGGTACACCTCCCCATAGGCTGATTTTAGCTTATCCGAAGGGGTGATTTCGGCTAATTTTTCAAGCCCTACAAATGCTTCTTTCGTAGAGGAATATCTCCCCGATCCAATTCCGGCACCCCTTGCGGCCCCCTGCGCACCGTCTGTATCGTAGAGTTCGAGGACGACATCGTTCATGTTGACGAAAGCTTCGCGGAACAATGGGCTTAAGAACATATTTGCCCGACCGGCTTTTACGGTTTTAAGGTTTAACCCCATATCTTTCATGATGTTGAAGCCAAAGGTTAGGGAACTGACGATTCCCTCCTGGCCGGCACGTAGTACATGCCGTTTGTCGTGTTTGAGCAAGTTTATACCGGATAAATGGGCGTCCACTTGCCGGTTTTCCATGATTCTTTCTGCCCCGTTGCCAAAGGGGATAAAGTTAAGCCCCTCAGCTCCAATAGGTACCTCTGAGGCGAGCGCATTCATTTGATCGTAGCTGATGGAATCCCCGCCAATCAGTTTCTTAATCCAACTGTTTAGGATTCCTGTGCCGTTTACACAGAGCAATACCCCATATCGGGGGTCTTTTTTCCGGTGGTTTACATGGACAAAGGTATTGACCCTGGAGGCCGGATCAAAGACCGGCTTGAGGCTGACACCATAGACCGTACCGGAAGTACCGGCCGTGGTGGCCAATTCCCCGTCTTCGAGTACATTGAGCGAAAAGGCGTTGTTGGGCTGGTCTCCTGCCCTGTAAGCAATGGGGATACCCGCTTCCAGACCCAATAAAGAGGCCACATCGGAAGTGAGTTTTCCCTGATAACTAAAGGAAGGTACCGCATCTGGAAGTACATTTTGGTCCAAACCGTAGTAATCCAATAAGTTGGAGGAAACGCCGTTGGTTAAGAAATCCCAGAAAATTCCTTCGGAGAGCCCTGTTTCTGAGGTTAATATTTCCCCAGTCAACTTCATGGCGATATAGTCTCCGGGCAGCATGATTTTATAAACCCGGTCAAAGTTGGCCGGCTCATTTTCTTTTACCCATTTCAATTTGGAAGCTGTGAAGTTCCCCGGGGAATTCAACAAATGCTCCAAACAATAGCCACTGCCCAAATCGGCGAAGGCCTTGTTTCCAATGTCTACCGCACGGCTGTCACACCAGATGATTGCCGGACGGATTACCTCCCGGTTTTTGTCTATCATCACTAAGCCATGCATCTGGTAAGATATGCCGATACCCAGCACTTCACCTGGTTTTATTCCGGCTTCCTTTACCACGATTTGGGTGGTTTCGAGGATGTACTTCCACCAGGTGTCGGGATGTTGTTCTGCCCATTCTCTTTGGGGGGAATGGATCGTCATTTCCTCTTTTGGCAGGCTGGCCGAGGTGACTACCTTGCCCGTTTGGGCGTTCAAAAGAGTCGTTTTGACAGACGAGCTGCCGATATCATATCCTATTAATAGTTCTCTCATGGGGGTTATTTATGCTGATATTTTACCAAAATCTAATGTATAGGGCAGCTATTATTCCCATAATGATGATGGCACCAATTTTAAACTTGGTACTGGTTTTAAATAATTCCGGTGTAATTTCAATGCCCTTGGGATGGTCTTTACCTTTGCCTTCAAAGAGGCTGACCGCAATGATCACGGCTGAAATAATCAGAAATACGACCCCCATTCGGTCGATAAACGGTAGTCCCCGCATGATGAATTTGAACAGCACGGACAGCGGAATGGTCAACGCGGCTGCCGTCAATGCGGCATTCGAAGTGGTTTTTTTCCAGAAAAACCCAAACATAAAAATGGCAAACACCCCTGGGGATATAAATCCGGTATATTCCTGGATATACTGAAAGGCCTGATCCAATTCGCGCAAGGCAGGAGCAACCAAAGCCGCAATAAAGAAGGCTACGATGGCCGTAATCCTTCCAACCCTAACTTGCTTCGTTTCCGATGCTTTGGTATCAAAGAAACTTTTGTAGATATCCAAAGTAAATATGGTTGACGTACTGTTTGCCATAGAAGCCAGGGAAGAAACTATCGCCGCTGTCAATGCGGCAAAAGCCAGGCCTTTCAGTCCGGAAGGCAAGAGCTGCAACAAGGTAGGATATGCCCGGTCTGATTTGATAATTCCGGCCACTGGATCTGTCATGGACTGAATGAAGGAAGTATCGATTCCGTCTCTAACGATTACAAAAGCTGCTATACCGGGTATTACGACAATCAAAGGCATCAATAGCTTCAAAAACCCGGCAAAAATCATTCCTTTCTGTGCCTCGTTGAGGGATTTGGCAGCCAAGGCCCGTTGGGTAATGTATTGATTAAATCCCCAATAATTGAGGTTGATGACCCACATCCCACCGATCAGTACACTGATGCCAGGCAAGTCCATATAGGCATCCCTAGTACCCCCAGCTCCGTCAGGAATCATCATTTCCCCTTCTTTGATAATCATTTTGAAGTGGGAAGGTGCCTCCCGTATAAGTGACGTAAATCCCGATATCACATCTCCTTCTCCCACTATAGATAACGCCAGGTAGGTGGTGGCCAATCCGCCGGCCACCAGAAAAAACACTTGTACTACATCTGTCCAAGCAACCGCTTTCAGTCCTCCGTAGATGGAGTAAAGCATGGCAAAAATTGCCAATCCCGCAATGCCATAGCCGAGCGGTATTCCAAGGATCGTATCCAAACTTAACGCTCCCAAGTATAGCACCGATGTAAGGTTCACAAATACATAAACCAGCAACCAAAAAATGGCCATGGTAGTCCTTACCCGGCTATCATACCGTTTTAGCAAAAACTGGGGCATGGTGCTAATACCTTCTTTCAGGTAAATGGGCAGGAAGAATATCGCCACAATAATCAGTGTTGCAGCTGCCATCCATTCATAGGTAGATATGGCCAGACCTAAGGCAAACCCGGATCCGGACATGCCGATAAACTGCTCGGCTGAGATGTTGGAGGCTATCAGAGAGGCTCCAACTGCCCACCAGGGCAAAGCTTTACTGGCCAGAAAGTAATCGTTGGAATTTTTGATATGGCCTTTCTTTTCACGGGAAACAAAGTATCCCATAAAAATAATCAGCAGGCAATATCCGATAAAGATGGTTAGGTCTAAGGCAGTAAAATTCATGAATAGTGGAATGCGTTAATGGGTTTAGACTAATGACAAAATGCTACGGTAAGCACGAAAATAAACGATGCAATATAGTCAATTCAGGTTTTTTAAAAATAAAATCGCAAAAAAGTAATGCCAAGTTGTAGATATGTGTCGAAATAACATCCCATAAAAGGGCTTAACCGTTTTTAAAATAAACTTAAATATACGTTTCTTCCTCAAAGTAGAAGTAATGATCTTGGGAGTTACCGAGCCAACTATTAAATTTTCGTGAATAATTAGTTTTAATTTACAGATTTTCCATTTAAAGCGTATATTGAAAATCATTAAAAC
>JBBQXZ010000234.1:0-7538 GCA_038209145.1 Cytophagales bacterium
AACTCATGCTAACACCTTCCGAAAAAGTAGTAAAGAGCATTCTTCAGAAAGCTAATTCTACCGGTCTCGAAAAAGTTTAAACCTATCGAACAGAAAAAAAGGTAACCTGAAGGCGAAAAGCTTTCAGGTTTTTTTTTGAAAAATAGAGAATAGGGCCGAGATTTTATTTTCTAGAAAAAGATATTCCTCAAAAAAACATATCAGATAAAACACCTTTGAATGTATTTTCACTCATCTTTCCCCAAAAGGATAAAAATACATATTACATTTTTCTCTCAAAAAATAAAATAATCAAAATTTTAAATTGGAAAGTAGGCCTCGGTTTGGTGGTGTTGGGTAGCGCTAAATCAGTGTATAAAATTAAACTCAAATCATCAACTTTTGCTTTTCCTCTGCGCTTAGCTTTCGAAACTTTAGGTAGGCCAATATTGAGATGACCATCAGAATTGCCGTCATTATATATACCCAAAAAGGAACCGGAACAGGATCTCCTTTTGCATACGAATGCAAGCCTGAAAGGTAATAATTTACTCCAAACGAAGTCATGATGATGGAGCTAAAAGCCCAAAGGCTGGCAAGATTGTAGATGATCGAGTTGCGCGTACCGGGTATCAGTCGGAGATGCAGCACTACGGCATAGATCAAAACCGAAATCAACGCCCATGTTTCTTTTGGATCCCAAGCCCAGTACCTGCCCCAGCTTTCATTGGCCCATACCCCACCTAGAAAAGTACCGATTGTAAGTAGAAATAATCCAATCGTGATGGATAGCTCATTGACTACAATAAGCTCTTTCATTGAAAGCCACCAACGATTATTTGGATTGGCGGGCTTTAATATTAGAAGACATAGGCTGAGTAGTGCAATAATGGCCGATAATGCCAGCGGTGCATAACCGCTAACGATGATGGCCACGTGTATTTTGAGCCAATAGGAATGCAGCACAGGCATCAAGTTGGTGATCTCGGGATTGAGCCAGTCTAAGAAACCGACGAAAAGTAAGGTGCCGGAGAAAAGTAAACTTAACGGAATAGTGAATTTGGATTTGGAAGAAAAAACCAAACCAAAAAACAAAACTCCCCAAGCTACAAATACCAACATTTCAAACCCATCGCTCCAAGGTGGATGCTTGGCAATGTACCAGCGAAGTGCCAAGTGAAAGGTAAATACCGCCCAACCTACCCAAGTAAGTACCGTTCCTGTTTTCCATACGATATCCAAATTTTTACCACTCTTAAAAAGCTTAAAAATCGCTACTACCAACAAGCCAAGACCCAATAACCAAAAGAAACCAAAGAGTCGGTTGCCCAGACTGAGCTTTGTATAAAGCAATTCTCCTTTGATTTCATTTTCACCGGGATAGACCTCCTTACCTGCTTCCCTTTGGTAGAGGTCTATATAGTTTAGTGCTTCTTCGGCTTTTTCCCAAGTATTTGTCTGAATACCTTCCTTCAAGCTTGATAGGTAAAGGGAGCCGATATTTTTAACAAAAATCCCATCTTCTTCTTCAAATCCTTCGGTAAATTGAGAACTAGTGAACCAAGTATTATTAGGGTCAAGGCGATTTGGATAGAGTTTCAGGAAATCACCAATCAAAACCGCATAAAAAATATTGAATCGTTCGTCAGTTTTGAGTAGTTCCTTGTGCCCCTCGTTTCGTTGAGATGGTTTGAGGAGGTTGGCTTGCTCGACCAAATCTGAGAGGAGGTAGTTGCCTTCTTGATCCACAAAGTCCATAAAACTCAAACGCTCAGTCGGTGCCTTTCCCAAGGCTTGAAATGCCTCTAAGGATTTTTCTTTATCTATTTTGATCAAAGGGAGCTTACCGAAAATCTCAGGCTGAAGCTGAACAGCCAATAAGAATTGCTCGGGGCTTAGGGAGTACTTTTCGTTTTCCAGTTCAAATTCAATTTTGGTGCTTCCGCTCAGTTTTCTGACAATTTCATTTGCCAGTGTATTTAGCGGCTTCATCCGGCCATCTAGGTCCTGTACAATTAGCCTTCCATAGGCATCGGCCCTCTCTTGGGGAACAAGGAAAGAAGGATTATCAGGATTTTGCATCGCAAAAGAACCTGAGCTGATCAATCCCAGTGCAAAAATCAAGCTTGTTTGACTTGATATCGACTTCAGTTTTTTCTGTAATATCTGAAATCTGCTTCCCTTTGCAAAAAGAGTCAGCAACATCCCCACACTGAGTAAGATATATCCAAAATAAGTCAAGTAAGTACCCGGACGGTCCTGATTGATCGAAAGGACAGTGCCCTGCTCGTCGGAGTCATACGAACTCTGGTAAAATCTGTGGCCCCGGTGATCCAACACATTGTTCATGAAGATTCGGTATGGCCATTCTTCCCCTCCGTCTTGGACCATTACCTCACTCGCATAGCTTTCCGGGCTTTGAGATCCGGGATATCGCTTGAGTTCAAAGTCATTTAGATATAGGGAGAAGGGTAACTTTTGAGCCTTCGGACCATAGGTGAGATGATAGGTTTTTCCTGATGATTCAAAACTAATCCAGTTTGGCTTGTAACTTACATGAGGGAAAAAACCAGAAGTCAAGGTTTTGCCTGAGGCATCTTCCAATCGGATTTTTAGCCCATCGGGAAGGTTTTTGGACAGATTTTCGTCTTCTTCTGAGATGTAATCAATTTTGGAGTTTTCATGGATGCCCCGGATGACCAAAGAGCCGGATTCCCATTGGTATAGTGATCGGAGCATCAGTCTTTGGACTGAATCGGCATGAATTGCAGCGATTTGCTGTGTAGCCATCTCCATCACTTGAAGATGTACTTTGGATCTGATCTGCCAAGTCGAATCTGACTTATAAAGCGCAACAGTTGCATCAGAATTTTCTACCGTAGCAAGGCTAATTCCTCCGATAGAAATGGTCTCTCCGCCTTTAATCAACCGGTCTTCTCTAACGCCATTTTTCACAAAAGAAATCTCAAAGAGCGTCTCTTCCCCATCCAAAAACACCTCTCGGGCGGCAGAGACAAACTCATCAATATGGACCTGGAAATCTTTCCCGTCCATCGTTAATGAAAAACTTGTAGGATCAAAAGTTTTGGAAGTAAAGGATGCTTTTTTAGAAAAATGCATTTGGTCATTTCCTTCGACTTGGAGATATTTTTCTGCACTGTAATAAGTGTCCTCTGCTACCCCGATCCTTAAATGGATCACCCCTTCTTTACTAAAAATCCTCGTCACCCCAGCTCCTATAATGATCACAATGAAAGCAATGTGAAAGGTTGCTACCGTCCATTTCCTTTTGCTCAAAAGCTTATAATCACGGATATGAAAAATAAAATTTATACAAAGCCAGACCATGATGGCCTCAAACCACCAAGCTTCATAGAACAGCGCCCTCGCTACGGCGGTACCATGGTCATTTTCTACAAAAGTAGCTATTCCCATGGCGACTGCCATCAGGAAAATCAAAAACATGGAAATTTTAGTGGAAATCAAAAATCGCATAATATTAGCTTAAATGATGACGCCAATGAATTTAGCTTTATTGTTTGGGCGTAACACAAACATAATATATGCCCAATTCTGTGTTCCTTTCAGGTTGCCGTTATTCTGGATTTTTTTGAATGTGTCAGTAGCAAAGTATTGACTGTATCCTAGCTGAATAGACACCGATTCGCTGATGACTTTACCTAAATTGAAATCAATCTCCGAACCAAATCCTTTGCTCAATTCAGATCCGGTTGAGCCCTCACTGAGTATTGTCGCCGCACTGGAAAAGTGGTGGTAGTCAGCCTGCAACCATAAAGTGGGATTGAAGTCATACCTTGTACGGAGGTAGATGTTTCGAAGACCGACCGAATTGAAGTGGTTGCCTACAAAGAACAAGTCCATCAAACCGTTGAATATATGGTTGGTACCATAAAGTGGCGCATAGGAATTATTTTTTGTGGTCTCATTGGTTGCAGTTCCGCTGAGAGATTCAAACCCTAATGTCGTTCGGTATTTACTGCCTTTTTCTGTATTGGTCGAAAAAACCTGAGTGACTTGAACAGAGTAATTGGTTCCACTGATGGATTTTCCACTTACATCCTTTCCAAATTGGGAATAGAAATAGCCGCTCAAAATGGTTTTATTGAATGAATAATTCAAAGTAGGGATACCCAGGGTCTGCATGTACCGAATTCCTTGGTCTGTAATGACGCCAAATTCGTCCTTGATGGTAAATTGTCTTCCATCATTCCAAAACAAGAGTGAATAGTTTAATTTACCAAGTTTATTTTCGTAGCGAATGAGTTGGGCAGCTTTGAATTGGTTTGGCGTAGTATGTATGTTGCCGCTGAGTTTTTGACTGTCTTGACCTAGCCCTCCTCCAAAATGGAATTTGGCAGTTCCTTTTTCATATTTCATGAGCGCAAAATCATGAGACCTAGCTTGAAGTGCCCAGTCCAGATTTCCAAGAAATCGGGAATTGTCATAGTTGAGTTCTTGGCGGCCGAGTTTCAGCCTCCAGTTTTCTCCAAACGAAATTTCCGCAAAAGCCTCATGAACCGAAAGAAATCCATCCGAAATATTGGATGTGGGCGTACTGCCCCAAGTACGGACATCCTGTACACTCATAAAAAAATTAAGCCTGTCAATCTGGTAGCTGGCCTGTATTCTGGCCCTGTGTGCAATAAAGCCGGCAGGATCCTCTTTTTCATTGATGAGTTTTCCATATCCATTTCTAAATTCGCTTCGAATGACCATCTGTCCACCAATATTAAATTGGGCAAAAGAGGAGAAGGTGGAGCAGAAAAATAATCCTGCTCCAATCAGAAAATGTAGCTTTTTCATGGGAGGGTATTTTGGATAAACCTATTTGATACTGACTGTATTGACAGGGCTTTTTGATTCGCGGGCTTTTCCGTCTTTGAGCCACTGAGGCACTATCTGCTCTAAGAATTTTTCTTTTGCTGCAAATTCCTTTTGGATGTCAATGCCGATATAGGCCTGTAATGCTGATTTTGAACTGAAATCCGGCATTGGAACCGGTTTATTGAAACCTAGGTCTGCAAGTAATCGTGCCAATTTTAACCTTGTGTCTTGGATGATGGAAGAAGCTGAGGTGACAACACGGCTAGTTTCCAACGGTGCGTGAAAAGCTGCTCCATGAGACGCAACAGAATAGTCCCATCTCCATTGTGCATGCCGTATTCCTTTCTGGATTGACTTCATCTGTGCTTCGGTAGCCCCGAGTTCTAGCGCTTTGGAAGCTTCAATATGGGCCATGGCTATCTCGCGCTGAAGTTTTGAGGTTCCCTCCTTTACCTTACGCTGACGCTCATAGACATCGGTTACAAGCGCATCTAGTTTTTCTCTATGGCAGACAAAACAACTGTTTTCGACATTGCTGAGTGGGGAACCGATGTGGTGATTGGTGAACTTCTGACCCCCTTCAGAACTGTAAGGCATGTGGCAGTCGGCACAGCTGACGCCGCGCTTACTATGGACGCCCATGGAATAGAGTTCATAATCAGGGTGTTGGGCTTTTAGCATTGGTGCCTTGCTGAGCGGATGCACCCAATCGGAAAAATCAATGGCATCGTAATACGCTTCCATGTCCTCGACAGTCATCCCGTCTTTCCATGGGAAAGTGAGGTAATTGGCATTTTCACCACCTGGTTTTTTCTTGTCAAAATAGTATTCTACGTGGCATTGCGCACAGACAAGTGAACGCATTTCTTGGTGTGAAGCCTGGTTGATATCTTTTCCCATTGCTTCAAAAGCCTCTATCAATGCAGGCCTGGTAATGGTCAGCTTCATCGTCTCAGGACTGTGGCAATCCGCACAGCCAATAGGGTTGATCACCTCAGATCCTAAATCCGAAAATTTACCCGTATAGTACGCCATCACCCCTAGTTCGCCCATCAGACGTGGCACATCTGGACTCTTGCATGTCCAGCAAGTACTCGGCATGGCACCTTCTCCAGGAGCCATAGGCGCACCTGTACGGAGCGTTTCGTTGATGTCGGATATGGCAAAAGCATGGCCTTTTGGAGCATTGTAATCTTTGCTAAATCCATAACCTGCCCAGAGAATTACCATCTCTGGATCGGAATCCAACATGTCTTTATGCCCGCTTGTGTTGTACATACTGTGAAAAGTGGTGTCGCTTGTTTTCATGTATGATTGGTACTGACGGGGAAAATTGAGACCCCAAATGGAGTCCCTCGGCTCGATTCCTTCGATTATTACTTTGGGTTGGTAGGCAAATTTTGCCTCAGACTTGCGTTCGAGAATATTCATCGCCAAAAGGGCGAGTAAAAAGACGATCACGGCTGTGCCTAAAAAGAGGATCCAGTTTTTCATGGCGTGGTTTATTTATTTTTCTTGTGAGGATTTCATTGACTTTTTTAGCCATTCAGGCACTATGCTCAGGTCTGAGGGGCTATATTCTTTGATGGGTTCGATCTGTGCGCCTACAGAAGAAAGACTACGGACCCTGCCATGTGGCACTTCCCTGTGGCACTCCCAGCAGGTGCGGTCCGTTCTGTTTTTGGTATGGTCTGCCACAAAGGCCTCCGTTTTTGCATCTGTGACCTGATTCTGATGGCATCGAATGCAGTTGTCCTGAATCACCGCAATAGATGGAGGGAGCGCTCTGATAACCTGAGGTTCTGCCCTAGCTGTGAAAACCGCCGCATGATAAAGACCGTCTTTGGCCTTGAAGAAGTACTTGTTCACCAAGTTGTTGTGAGGGACATGGCAATCGTTGCAATGCGCTACTTCACTGTGGGAGCTGTGCCTCCAAGTGATGTATTGCGGGGTCATGATGTGACAATTGACGCAGGCTTGGGGGTCATCAGAAAGATAGGAGGGAGCATTACTGATTTTGAGAAGGGAAAAACCTAATCCGACGATCAGGGCAACCAAAAAGGTAGCACCTGTTCTCCACTCATGGGGTGGGATGAGGCTGTATTTGAAAAGAAATCGCTTAATTTTTGAATTCATTCCCATTATCAGCCCATTAAATCAATCAAAAATAAAGATATTTATATTAACGAAACATGATAAATATCATCTTATAATATAATTAAGTCAAGTTTTGAATAAAAAAAGTCCTCTGATAACTGTCCACAGCAGGCCTGTCTCAGGCAGGTTCAATTGAAATCAAGCCTTATTTATTTGGAGGGAATAATTGGCATTATCCCCATTTTTCTAATCAACTTGGTGTCCCTGCTGCGGCCATCAGACAAGGAGATTGGAAGTTAATTCTCCGCTTCGAAAAGCAGGAGGTAGAATTGTATAACCGCAAGATGGACTTGTCGAATAGCAAAGAACTTAAATCTATCCATCCAGAAAAGACCGAAGAACTCTATGGTATGCTTTTAAATTGGTTCGCTGATACAAACGCCAATCTTCCCATTTCCAAGAAACCGGAAAGACAATAATTTTGAAAAAATCAATTCAGTGAACCGATTGCACCTAATTTTCGAATAATAATCAGATTGGCAAAAAAGGCACAATATTTTTTTTGTATTTCTGAGAAATGAATCAAGAAATTATAAAACACTTTACCAAGTATCAAG
>JBBQXZ010000235.1:0-7498 GCA_038209145.1 Cytophagales bacterium
CATTCTCATAGGAGGTGACAGTCGGGGTGGATGATCCTACCATATTAGATAAAAAGAAAAAGATAAAAAAGGAAAATCGGCAAAAAGTAAGTGGGGGGATTATATTTTGTTTTGTTTTTGGAAAAAAATATTTACCTTTTAAATGATTAATAGCAAACCCTACCGATCTAGCACTATGATACTCATTCAAAATTACACATTGGCCATCTTTGCCTTTATCCTCTGCATGATTTGTTGGGGTTCTTGGGCAAATACTCAAAAAATGGCAAGCAATTACCGCTTTGAACTTTACTATTGGGATCTTATCGGCGGCATTTTGTTTACTGCGTTTATCGCTGCCATCACCTTGGGTTCTTTGGGAGATGAAGGTAGGACATTTTGGGAAGACCTTTCCCAGGCAACGAGGACCAGCATCCTTATGGCGTTATTAGGAGGGGTCGTGTGGAATTTGGGGAACTTGCTTTTGGTAGCCGGCATCTCCTTAACAGGTCTTGCCGTGGCATTTCCCATCGGAGGAGGTATAGCCTGGGTTTTGGGAATTGGGTATAATTTTTTGTTGGAATATCAAGATAAGGGGTCAACAGAGGGGTCCCCATGGATATTACTGATTGGGGTTTTGTTTATCGTTGTTGCCATCTATTTTTCCGGAAAATCATACAAAAAACTGGAGGGTGACGGTTCCAAAAGGTCCACAAAAGGAATCATCGTTTCTGCGATAGCGGGAATTTTGATAGCGTTTTTCTACGGCTTCGTTGTGCAGTCCATGGACAATGAGTACGTAGCAGGAGGTTCCGGAACCCTTACCCCTTTTACCGCGGTATTTTTCTTTTCCATAGGCACCCTTATTTGCACCCTGATTGCCAATCCCCTATTTATGAAGTACCCAGTCAGCGGGGCACCGGTATCAATGAACGGATATAAAGCTGCCAGCTGGAATGAACATGCTGCCGGATGGATTGGGGGAATAATATGGATGAGCGGGATGGTGTTGAGTTTTATGGCAGTAGGTGCGGGAAGTCCCGCTATTTCGTATGCGCTGAGTAATGCCGCACCGGTAGTGGCAGCTATTTGGGGGGTATTTATATGGAAAGAATTTGCGGGGTCGGATAAAAAAACCAATCAGCTATTGGGAGGAATGTTCTTGTTTTACCTCATTGGGTTGGTTCTGATCGTTGTATCTAAACTGGTATAATCAATATCGGTGGAATTGAGGAAAAAGAAATGAAGCTAGGTTTAAGCACGTATACGTATACTTGGGCGTTTGGAGTGGGAAACTCTACACCGGCAAAACGGATGACCGCACGGGATCTCATTCAAACTGCCTCAAAAAACAACATTCCTGTTGTTCAGCTAGCGGACAACTATCCCTTGCATGCCTTATCCATGGACGAGCAGAAGGACCTCAAACATATGGCGGATGATCACGGGGTGGAAATAGAAGTGGGAAGCAGGGGGCTTACTCGGGACAGAATCAGTGAATATTTGGACATCGCCGCACGATTTGAATCTCCTTTCCTGAGGTTTGTTATTGACGAAAAAAACCACGAACCTGATCTCCAGCAAATAGTAGAAATCATTAAGGAAAAACTTGACGATTTTCATGACCGAAACATTTTTTTGGCCATTGAAAATCACGACCGGTTTACGTGTAAGGAACTTATACACATCATCCATCAAACCGATCCCCACCAGGTAGGCATCTGTCTGGACACAGTGAACTCCTTGGGGGCGGGTGAAGGCATTCAAGAAGTCATGACGCAATTGATTCCTTATGCATTGAATTTTCATATCAAGGACTTCACCATACAGCGCCTGCCTCATCAGATGGGATTTGAGGTTACGGGGAAACCTGCAGGTCAGGGTTTCCTAGACCTGATTCCCATTATCAACCAACTTAAAAACTTCCAGCGGTGTATTTCCTGTACGCTGGAACTCTGGACACCTCCCGAAGCTGATCTGGAATCCACCATAGCAAAAGAAAAAGCATGGGCGGACCAAAGTATCCATTACCTTCAATCCACAGGTAAATTTACTTTATTAAATCATTCAAACAACCCAAACCAACCATGAATACTCCTTTAAAATTTGCAGTTTTCGGCGCCGGATTCTGGGCCAATTACCAGATAAGTGCCTGGAAAGAATTTGATCAGGTCCGCTTGGTGGCCATTTGTGATCCAGACCAAGATAAAGCAAACCAGCTGGCAAGCAAACACAATATTCCCAACGTTTACAACAATGCAGCAGATTTGTTTCGTGAGGAATCACTTGATTTTGTTGATATCATCAGCAGCATTCCTTCCCACGCACCCCTGGTTCATCAGGCCGCCAAAGCTGGCGTGCATGTAATTTGCCAAAAACCCATGGCCGAAGATTTTGACACCTGTCAAGGAATGGTCGATGTCTGCAAAGAGGCAGGGGTCAAATTTTTCATCCACGAAAATTTTCGCTTCCAAACACCCATCCGTACCTGCAAGACCCTAATTGATGAAGGTAAAATTGGCACTCCGTTTAAGGCACGTTTAACGTTTTGCTCCGGATTTCCCGTTTTTGACAACCAGCCTGCATTGGCTGAATTGGATTGGTTTATCCTTTCCGACCTGGGCGTACATATATTGGATATGGCAAGGTATTTATTTGGGGATGTGGCGTCTATTTATTGCCAAACCCAAAAAATCAATCCGGCAATCCGGGGTGAAGATGTAGCCAACACCCTACTTACCATGAAGAGTGGTGTCAATTGCTTTGTCGAAGTCTCCTACGCATCCCAATTAGAACAAGAAACGTTTCCGCAGACGCTGATGCTTTTGGAGGGGGATAAAGGTTCCATCCGCCTGGATTTCAATCACCGGATTTCCCTTACGCAGAAGGGTCAAGGCAGTGAAAGCTGGGTGGCTGATCCTCCCCACTATCCCTGGGCCGACCCGGATTACGCCCTGATTCATTCTTCCGTTGTGGCATGTATCGAAAATATCCTGGCAGATTTATTGGGCAAGGAGAAGGCAGAAACCACTGGAGAAAATAACCTAAAAACCATGGAGCTGGTTTTCCTCGCTTATGCCTCCGCAGCATCCAATACCGTATTGAAAACAAGATGAATAACAGACTGACTGCAGATTATTGGGTAGAAACCAGCTTAGGCCTGGAAAGAGCCTTACAGACAATGGCCGGCGAGCAATCCACGGGTACTTTCGTGAAAATCCCCGGGGAGAGCGCGGAATTGATGGAAAAATATGCTGCCCGCATCGATCATATTTCAGAAGTATCTGAAGTTTCCTCCCCTTCACTGCCTTTTGCCAAGCAGGGAAATGGTCCCATCCATCAGGCAAAGGTCAGAATAAGCTGGCCAGAGGAAAATATGGGACCTAACTTACCCAATGTGCTGGCAACCGTAGCTGGCAATTTGTTTGAGCTGGCTCCCTTTTCCGGACTGAAGTTGCTGGACGTTTCCTTCCCTGATAGCTTTGCCAACAGATTCAGTGGACCTAAATTCGGAATAGCGGGGACTTATGAAAAATTGGGGTTTGGAAACAGACCCGTCATAGGCACCATCATCAAACCCAGCGTGGGACTCAATGCCTTACAAACAGCGGCTCAGGTTAAAACTCTGATAGAGGCAGGACTGGATTTTATCAAGGATGATGAATTAATGGGCGACCCAAGCTATAACCGCTTCGAAGACCGGGTAGATGCCTGCATGGAGGTGATCAACGCCCAGGCGGAAAAAACCGGAAAAAAGGCCATGTATGCGTTTAACCTCAGTGGAACGATTGATGAAATGCGGCACAGGCATGATTATGTTTTGAAGCGGGGAGGCACCTGTATCATGATCAACCTATTAGGAGTGGGAATCAGCGGCATCGAATACATGTCCCACCACAGCCAACTCCCTATTCACGGCCACAGAAACGGCTGGGGGATATTCAGCCGTCATCCCATGCTGGGAATGGCCTATCCGGCCCTCTCCAAAATCTGGCGGCTGGCAGGAGTTGACCATTTACATACTAACGGTATCCGGAATAAATTCTGCGAACCGGATGAATCCGTCCTGGCATCCATAAAGTCATGCCTAACCCCTATCTGGAAAGACTCCGATTGTGCCATGCCAGTTCTCTCTTCCGGACAATGGGCCGGCCAGGCTTTTGATACCTACAAGGAAATCCAGAGCACCAACTTGATGTATCTCTGTGGGGGAGGAATCATGGGACATCCTTCCGGCGTAGCTGCCGGCGTGGCTAGTATCCGGGAAGCTTGGCAAGCCGCTTTGGAAGGAATGGACGCCGAGCAAGCCAGAAGGAAATTTCCCGCCGTGGATGAAGCGTTTAATTTTTTCGGATGAGCGTGGAAAAAGAAATAGTGCTGGGATTCTACGGGGATGATTTCACCGGATCCTCTGATGTGATGGAAGTGTTAAGCCTGATGGGAATACCCACAATCCTGTTTTTGGAGGCACCAAGTAAAGAAGAGGTATTAAATTTTGCTTTCAAACGGAACGATTCAGCCCAATCCAAACTCATTGCTTATGGGATAGCCGGCGTTGCCCGAAGTTTGGAACCCACAGCCATGGTGGCTGAACTGGATCCCGTTTTTAAAATAATGAGCCAAATTCCTTCCAGGTATATTCATTATAAAATTTGTTCCACCTTGGACAGTTCTCCTCAAATTGGCAATATTGGGATGGCCTTACGAGTTGCTGAAAAATACTTCCCCAGTGCATTTATCCCCCTAATCCTAGGTTTCCCTTATCTCAACCGCTTTGTTGCTTTTGGCCACCTTTTTGCCAAAATCGGGTCCATAACTTACCGACTGGATAGGCATCCCGTGATGGCTAGGCATCCGGTCACCCCGATGAATGAATCCGACGTGCGCTTACATCTTGCCAAGCAAATGGACAGAGTTATGGAATTGGTTGATTTACTTCAACTGGAACACCTCCCAAACCTGTCGCCGGAGAGCATTTGCAACGCACAAGCTGGAAAACAGGAGCAGGGAGCACCGTTAATCCTTTTCGACACCACCGACAACGGCCACCTGCTTCCCATAGGAAAATGGCTAGACAAGCACTGTAGTCCCCGGCACCAACTCCTTTTGGGTTCATCTGCGATGGAATATGCATTGGGAAAAATCTATGGGGTCGAAAAAGAATTTAGCCTAAAACCAATTGCCGTCACTCCTACCTTGGTCGTGGCAGGAAGCTGCGCCCAATCTACCGCAGACCAAATTCTTCACGCGGAAAAACTCGGTTTCTTCCTCATTCGTATACAAGTTTCAGATCTGTTTAGCGAGGAAACCCGGACCCAAGAAATCAATCGGGTAGTAAAAATGGGATTGGCATCCTTATCCACAAATCAAAATACAGTTATTTATTCTGCCCTAGGACCGGAAGATCAGCAAGTGAAAGCAACGCTATCTTCCTCACTTGCCAAATCCCAACCCGCCCAAATTGCTGACTCTCAAGCTGAAATTACCAGGCAGCTTGTGGATGCCTTTCCCTTGAAAAGGTTGGTAACAGCGGGGGGAGATACTTCGGGGTACATCTTAAAATCATTGGACATAGCGGCCTTCGAATTTGTGAACATGCTCGCTCCGGGAGCCCCCTTGTGCTTGGCCCATGGCAAAAACCCAAAAACTGCCGGGATGGAAATTGCCATCAAAGGCGGACAAAACGGGACAGTGAGGTATTTTGAGTTTGCCCAGCAGGGAGGCAAAATCGATTGAAACCAAATTTGAACCAATAAGACAATTTAAATTCTATAAAACCTAAAAACACACAGCGACAATGACAAACAAAACCAAGGTAACCTTAATAGGCGCAGGCGGCAAAATGGGCGTACGGCTAAGCAATAACCTGAAGGAACACTCGGAATACGATACCAGCTATTTGGAAGTGAGTCCTGAGGGGCTGGAAAGGATGAAAGCTATCGGCATTTCAGCCAGTGATCCCGAAGGTTCGATTCCCGATGCGGATATTGTAATCTATGCGGTACCCGATATAGCCATTGGAAAGGTAACAACCAACTATGTCCCCAAGATGAAAGCCGGTTCCATAGGCATGTTCCTTGATCCCGCAGCGCCTTTGGCAGGCCATCTGGCACACCGGGATGACATCAGCTATTTTGCATCGCACCCCTGCCATCCCTCTGTTTTCAACTGGGAGCCGGACCAAAAAGCCCATTACGATTATTTTGGCGGGATAGCCGCAAGGCAAAGCATCGTATGTGCCCTAATTCAGGGACCAAGAGAACACTATGGCATTGGGGAGAATATAGCCAAAGTAATATATGGACCAGTAACAAAATCCATAGAAGTAACTATCGAGCAAATGGGTATCCTGGAACCAGCACTTTCGGAGACTTTTTGTGGGGCGCTGATAACAGTGATGAAGGAAGGGGCTGATGTGGCCATCGCCAAAGGTGTTCCCAAAGAGGCTGTTTTTGAATTTCTTATGGGCCACGTAAATATTGAATTGGCCTTGCTGTTTGACCAGTTGCCTGGAGGCAAATTTTCAGATGCGGCCATAAAAGCCATCGCCATAGGTAAGGAAAAAATCTTCAAAGACAACTGGCGTGATATCTTTGAGCCACAATCCGTCAAAGATCAGATAAAAGCCATAACCTGATGAAAAGAATCCTCCACGCAGGAGATGTGCAGGTAAATTATCAAAATGGATTTATCCGGTACATTTCCTCCGGAGGTGTGGAAATAATCCGGATGATCAACCATGCCCTCCGAGATCAAAACTGGGGAACGATTCCAATGGAGATTACCAAAGAAAGTATCCGCGAATCCGAGGATGGGTTTCAAATCAGCTATGAGGCTGCCAATGAAAAAGATGATATTTCATTTCTCCTTACTTGCCAGATTACCGGAACCAGCGATGGCACCATCCAATTTACCTACCGGGGTGTGGCTCAAAGTGACTTTAAACGCAACCGCATCGGATTTACGGTCTTGCATCCCATCGAGTCCTGTGCCGGAAAGGACGTGAAGATCGTACATGGGAATGAAAAGGAAACCCATTCCCCGTTTCCGAAATCAATTAGTCCCCACCAGCCTTTTAAGGATATTCGGGAAATGCACTGGAAACCCAATGGCGGCCAATCGGCTAGTTTGTATTTTTCAGGAGAAGTGTTTGAAACGGAGGATCAGCGAAACTGGACCGATGCCTCCTACAAAACCTATTGTACCTCTCTTGGTATCCCCTTTCCCGTATCCGTCCAAAAAGGTGAGGAGATCATCCAAAAAATCACTTTGAAGGTATCAACAATTGGTCATTCCAAGCCCATTTTTTCCGAAAAACCTCCTGTAACCATTAGGGTAAAAGACGAAGCCCTTCCAGTGCCTGAATGGGGAACTCAGGCTACTTCCACCTTATCGGGGAAAATTTCCATGAAGGTAATGGAGGTACTGCAACCGAGGTATCTTCGGATTGATTTTTCCCTGGATAGGCCTTCTATCGAAAGTCTTAATCTCCTCATATGGGCCAATAAACATAATTTTC
>JBBQXZ010000236.1:0-7468 GCA_038209145.1 Cytophagales bacterium
CCATCACTTAAGGTGAGTTGGGATTTTACCCCAGGAACTGTTTTGTGTTCTACCAAGGCAATCAAAGGTACGTTTACTTCTTGTATAGTAGGATCGGATAAAAACCAGCTGGACAAGATCCCCAAACCAAAGGCGATGGCAAGGATACAAGCCACCCTGAAATTGAAATTTTCAAAGTAATTTAAGTGGGATGGTTTTTTTTGAGCCGCTCTTTCCAACGTGCTCAATGAATGTAGCGGAATCACTTTATCCGCTTTCGAAGAGGCTTTCACCTGGATTGCTTCCGACATTTTGGCATCAATATCTTTCCATAAGTCCGAAATTTCAGTATCCGAAAGTGCTGGTTGGTTTTTGGTATCCAACCGAAGTATGATTGTACGGGCCTTCTTGGCTTCTTTGTATTTGGAAGGATTTTTTACCAACAAATCCGCCCAAAAAATATTTGCTGCTGCATTAGGGTGCAACACCCATTTTTTGAAAGAAGGGTCTAAGACAAAATCCTCTGTGGTATAATCGGAAATTTTCATTTTAAAATAAATTCGCCCACATAAGTCCCGAACATTAAAAATCTATCCATCATCCGCAGAAAAAAATAAATTATTACAGAAAAATTAAATATCTTAATGTTTAACTGCTAATATGTTAAAAATAATGCAGAAAGGATATTATTTTGATAATGGATTAGGCGAAAAAAGACAGAAAGAATAACCCGATCAACGAAAAGCCCTTTTTCAAATTGGCGATGGCCTTCCAGGCGAGGGTATAAACCGATTGCACATTGATGCCCATAATAACGGAGGTGTCTTCATAAGACTGGTTCTCATAATACAGCAAGTGAATCACTTCGTGCTGCCTAGCTGGTAGGGATTCAAGTATTTGCAATAGTTTTTTTCTTTTCACCAGGTTAACCTGAGAACTGTCCAGGTCTTCAACGTCATCAATTTCCAAATTTTCGGCCAGGTCCATCGTGAGGTTCCCATACCGCTTTTTGTCCTTTCCAACTTCTTTGTGAATTTTATTGCTAAGGCATTTGAAGAGGTAAAGTTTGACATTATCTGTGGCCTTTATCGTATGTCTGTATTGCCATAATTTCAAAAAAACGTCTTGTATGCAATCCTTCACCAAACTCCGGTCTCCTTTGATAGACATGCCCAACCTAAAAAGTTCTTGGGTATATTTTATATACAACGCTTCCATTCCAGCCCTTTCACCCGATTTGATTTGATTCCAAAGTTTGGCATCATCCAGGGCTGGATCTGCCTTAATAAGCGGTATTTCCTTATACATAGATGGAAGTTTGGGTTTATTACCTCCAAAAATAGGTATAAAATGATCAATTTTAAAAGGGTTTAATCATTTTTCGCCACGTAACTATTTTTTAATATCAGGTTGAAATAAAATGAACCTATCAAAAACCCCATGAAGAAAATTTCGTGATTGTGGGAAGCTTTTGAAATAGTGATTTTTAAATTCTGTAAAGTACTATTAAGATGCTACTGCAATTTTAGGTCACAACCTGTCATTATTTTGCCACGGGCAATAATAGTGATACGTAAAATAATAAATAAGTTCTTTTTGAAATTTATTCAGAAAATCCCAATATACCCTTGAAAAGGATCCAAAGTGGCTGGAATTTATGCAGGCAACTGATTCAACATATCTCGGGACTTTTCCCAATAGCCTTACCCATCCTACCAATGAGCCAAAAGTTCTGGCTTGCCTTCAAAAGCCTATGAATTAGTTGCCAAAAATTGCTTGATCAATCCCTTTGAACTTTCCATGAGTTTCAGTTTTAAGATTTTTGAAAGAAAATTAACTTCTCATAAAGGTTTATTATTTCGTGATATTTTCGTGATATGCTAAACCCAAATTTGTGTCAAACAAAACCAATAAAATTATGAAAAAAGTATTTATCTTATTTTATGTTGCTTTCTTAGGCTTAGTAAGTTGCACCGATGACCCAGATCCGGTGATAATAGACCCGACCAAACCTACAGGAGTACTCAATGTAATGCGATCAGGAAGTTTTGTAGATCAAAGTAATTCTGGTTCTGTAGGAACTGCCGGTATAGGCACAGATACCAAAGGCAAGGAATTTCTCACGTTCAATCAAGCGTTTAATACTAAATTTAGCACTGGAACTGTAACTGTGTTTCTCTCAACGTCAGCTACCTTCATGGCGAGTCCATCTACGGGTAGTCCAAACTTATTTCCTATTGGACCAGTTAGAGCAGCAGGAGAAAACTTCTTTGCAATTCCAGAGGGAACCAGTACTGCCAAATACACCCATGTGATATTATGGTGTGGAGCTGTTGGAATTCCTTTCGGAAACGCACGACTACAATAACATGCCTCTTCTAAAGAAATTTATTACAAGTTGTTGTTTCACCACTCTTCCCCTGGCATTTTGCCTGGGGTTGAGTGCTTTATTTCCTTCTCGGCTAGCTGCGCAGAGTGGCTGGACAAAGGGAAAGAAAGAAGGCTTTTATCAGCTTAGCTTTCAATCGATGACATCAAATGATTATTACACTTTGGGAGGAGAACTATTGGAAACAAATCAATTTGTGCAGCAATCCTTTGTATTTTACGGTGAATATGGGGTTACAGATAGGTTTACGATCATAGCCAACCTCCCTTTACAAACCTGGAATGGGTTCGAAAACACCGAAAGTGTGAGTGGATTGGGAGATTTGAGGTTGGAGTTCAAACACGCTATTCTAAAGAAATACCTACCATTGACGATCTCGGTGGCGCCTGAATTGCCCATCGGAACGGCAAATAATTTTGCGAAAAGCACGATCAACGATTTTGAGCAAATCAATCTTCCCTCAGGTGATGGTGAGTTTAATGTTTGGTCTACACTTGCTTCTTCATTTTCATTACCAAATGCACCTTTTTACGGAACAATCTTCGCCGCATACAATATGCGAACGGGATACGATGGTATCCAATTCAGCGATCAATATGCCTTAGGCGCTGAAATCGGCTACCATATTGCCAAAAAGTTTTGGGTAAATGCCCGATTAAACGCACTTGCAACCGTGGGAGGCGATTTATTGATTGCGACTGATTTTGTGCGTGGGGACGGTACTGAATTTACCAGCTACAGTTTTGGAGCAAGTGTACCCGTTTACAAGCAGTTCAACTTGAGCTTAAACTATCGGAATTTTAACGACCTGATTTTTGAGCGAAAAAACATGTATTCCTCAGGAGTGGTCAGTATCGGGGTGTACTACGAAAGAAAATAAACGATGTTAACATTAACTACAAATTGGGAAGCAACCCAAATCGCATTTCCAAGAACCAGAAATTATTCAAAACGAGGTAATATGTACCGTCAAGGTGAGATTTTTGAATGTTTTAATTTGATGAAACACGGGGGTATAAAACTTCACAAAAACTTGCAATTGGTTCTCATTCTATCCTCAAAATCACCAGCCCGGAATAAATTTTCGGAGAAGGAGAATTTAAAGAACCGTTCGCAATCACATTGGAAGAGGGTGCCCTGATTCAAAAAATCAAAAGTAAGGAGTTTCGGGGTGGGGGAGGTGGCTTCCAATTACATGATAAACTATATTCCCGTAGTCTAGAAACTACCTTCCGATTAGAGCGGACGAATTTAGGAAGAATCAAATTCTCTTTATTTGAACTCGCTAAAAAGCGTGGAAAATGTTTCGGCGATGAAAAACTGCTGAAGTTTAATCTTACCGCTGGGGAACCAGGTATGATGACCGATTTCAGTAGGCAAAAAGTAACCAAAACGCGTTCAACTTTGAAAAAAAAAGGAGTAATTACCTACTCCAGAAATTAATACTATTTAGAATCTTTCAACCTTTAATTGATAATAAAATGAAAAATCTCTTCAAACTAACCTTACCTCTTTTCTTGCTTGTTCTGTTGGCAGGATGCGACAGTGGCGCTATGATAGACGCTGACAACATGAAACCAGAAGAAACTGACAAAATGAAACCAGTGGATGAAGTCGAAGTAACTGGTCCTGTTACTGTTTTGAAAACGGGAACCCTTACCGCCCAAAGCAGTACAAATACCAAGGGAATGGTGCAAGTGGTCACAAATTCAGAAGGTAGATACTTTGTCCGATTGACTAGTGAGTTTACAACCAAGTTTAGCACGGGTACCGTGACAGTGTACTTATCCACTTCGGAAAGGCTTCAATTAGCAACCTCAGGATCATTCCAATTGGTTTCGATCGTAGGAAAAGCAGGAGAGCATTTCTTTCCTCTTTCAGGCGCACCTGATACCAAATTCACTCATGGAATCATCTGGTGTGGAGCAGCAGCAATTCCATTTGGTTTTGCCCCGTGGATTTAACGGCTAAGAAAGCTGGAATGAACAATCAGATTTGAGTTATGGGGCAAGTGGGTTTCGCAGATCTTGTGAAACATTTGCAATTAGTTCCCTACGGAGACTGTCTACTTTTTTCAAATCATCAAAATAAGTCAGGGTTGTTTCTGCCATGTGATTAAAGGTGTTTTCCAATACTGCCAATTCTGAATCGGACTTAGATTCTGGTACTCTCGCAGCCAAATCACCATCCTTAAATCGCTCTCCTGTCTGGATGATTTTTCTGAGGTGCCTCGTCAACCAACCAATCAAGACCAATCCAATCAGTAATGCAACAACCAAAGTAATTAGAATAAAATGGAAAGTCAACTGCATCCAAAAGCTACTTAAAGGCTTTATAAGATGGTCTCAAATTTTTCGCTGGCTAAAGTAATATAAACATAGCCTAGTAGCTTTGATCCCTCATATATAGCAGCCGCAGAAAGGACAGATTGTTCTCCCGGATTCCTGGGATCATCGCCTAGGATAAAATTAGCTCCTTGATCTTGGATAAAGGTTTTTACCGGGCCCACCTGCACCTGCTTTAATTTTACTTTTTGGTCCAAAATCACATAAGAAAGAATTACTCCTGCCGGATCAAGCAAATAATCCTCTATCCCCGGATTTACCGCAATCATCGAGTGGATAATCACCCCCAATGCCTCCCCTAATGCCTCCCCGTTGACTTTTCCATCTTGGAATGGATTGACTTCTTTGATCAGGTAGTCAGCTACGCTGGCATTGAGGCGCTTTGTGGTTTCTTGAAAATACCGTTGGGCAGTAGTAGCAGTAATAAATACATAAAAGAACCCTACGATCAATAGAACTAGAATAAAGCTGAGGGATATTTTCCAGTAGTGACTTTTTATATAATAAATTTAAATGTCGTCGCTGAACCGATATCCTACGCCCCAAGTCGTGAGGATAAAGGAAGGATTGTTTGGGTCTTGTTCGACTTTAGCACGCAGCCGATTGATATGCGCATTGACCGTATGCTCGTAGCCACTGAAGTCATAGCCCCAGATAAGTTCAAGTAATTCCCCTCTGGAATAACTCCTGCCAGGATTACGGGCCATTAGCAGTAATAAGTCAAATTCTTTTGGGGTTAGATCTATCCGCTTTTGTTCCAATACGACTTTCCTCTTTTTCTCATCAATTTCTAATGTATTGAAACGCATTTTATTTACCTCTTTTTGAGCTAAAAGTGCGAATTGATCCTGTCTACGAATGATAGCTTTGACCCGAGCAATAAATTCACGGATTTTAAATGGCTTGGTGATGTAGTCGTCTGCTCCAGATTCTAATCCGACAATTTTATCGATTTCTTCTGCCTTCGCGGTGATCATCAAAATTGGGGTATAATTATCCAAGGCACGCAGACGCTGACAAATAGCAATCCCATCCATTTCAGGGAGCATTATATCGAGGATAATCAGGTCGAAAGTATTGGAGTTGGCCTCCTCAAAGCCCAATCTTCCATTATTTTGAATTTGGATTTGGTATTCGAGGTCTTTCAGGTGAATTTGAATCAACTCAGAGATATTCGGGTCATCTTCTACTACGAGTACTTTTTTCATGGGCTACGTAAATCAAATGGGAAGTTAAACTCCGCTTCTCACGAAACTATCACGATTCATAGTTATGGAAAAATCACCACAAATAAATCTAAATTCAGCATGTTATTTTCTGCCTGTTTTTTGAAAACACAATCATAATTTAGGTGCATTTGAAATAATATAAGGTTAATAAAGTAGTATTTCCATCAACCAATCGATTTTTTTTGGTTCTTCTATGCAAGTTGGCTGCTTATTGAGCGATTGTATCCTTGCACAAGTGCTAATTAATGCTTACCGTGATCCGGAATTAATTTCGCTGAATTCAATCCATTTTGGGAAAATACAATAGTCGGGTTTTGATATCTAGCTGGAATTTATGACGTTTAAAGCTACCACCTAACAAAAAAAGTATTTGATTTGCGAAAAACACCGCTCCCGGATCTGTAAATTTCAAAGCTGCTTTTCTTCCGGGAAACCGGATAAATCTAAAAATTATTTTAGTTGCCCGGTTTAGGTTCAATCTTAAAATAAATATTTCCGTTTAAACGTTAAGTGTTAAACATCAGAACTTATGAAAACAGCCAGCTATTTTATCGCCCTCGGTTTGCTGTTGTCTTTTGCCTGCAATGATCCTGAAATCCCAGAACTCCCAATCCCTATCAATCAGAATCTGGTTCGATTGCATGAAGTGCTCAATAAGCCTTTGGCTACACCAGAGGGTAAGTTGAAATCATTATCTTTTTACTCCCGTCCTCAAACGCTTCAATCCAGAACGGATTATTACTATGATGAAGTGGGAAGAGAGTTACTCAAAGTGCGGATTGAAGACGTTGATACTACAGCTATCTATTTGAATGAATACTTGAAAAATGGAGAATTAAACCGGGTGAGCGCATTTATGGCAGGAGCTGAAGGCGTATTTTTCAATTTTGATCTGCAACTCATTTATGAAGATGAAGGGCGAACCGTAAGCGTGTGGCAGGGGCGGGAGGGAGAATTTGAGAACTATGAACGCTTTATGTACGATGAACTTGGGCGGAAGATCAGCTATAGACGGGGAGGTGATGTGTACTTCGACTTGCACGACTATTTCTACAAAGATGAAAATGACCGACAGATCAGAGAAGAGCATTACCGCCAAGGGGGCATGGTGGACCCATTTTACCGGTATCGCTATGACTATGATGAAAGAGGCCTATTGACAGCCAGATCTTTACAGGTACTATCCATTGAATTTCGCCCGGCATTCGAATACAAGTATGATTTGCAGGGTAGGCTGATAGAAGAGATTACAAATTATTTGTATTTCGGAACGGAACCTATTGACCGGAAAACTTTTGATTACTACTGAGGTAAGCTAAGCTTTAAGATTTTAAAATAATCCTGTTGTAAAGGAACAATTATGGGATTAATAAATAATTTTCCTATAAAAAAACTTTATAAGTCGGATAATCGTGCGAAAAATTAATTTTAATGATTTTTGGTAATAAAACACCCAAAATCAAAATTTTATTCCGATTTATTATTTCACCCTTCATTTGAACTTCTTTTCTTATCCCACCAAACAT
>JBBQXZ010000237.1:0-7436 GCA_038209145.1 Cytophagales bacterium
TGTGATTTCGGAGCTGAAACGGAGATGCATTATGCGGGAGATATTACACGCACGCTGCCCGTAGGGTCAGCCTTCACTGCCAGTCAACGGGAAATTTATCAAATCGTGGAAGATGCCCATCAGGCGGGCATTGACGCATTGAGGCCGGGAGTGAAATTCCGGGACATCCACCTGTTGGCCTGCAAAAAACTGGCAGAGGGACTCAGTGCCATCGGCCTGATGAAAGGGAACTTGGAAGATGCGGTAGAAAAAGGAGCCCATGCGCTATTTTTCCCCTGTGGACTGGGCCACATGATGGGCTTGGATGTACATGACATGGAAGACTTGGGGGAACAATACGTCGGGTACACCGAAACCCTGAAAAAGAGCACCCAGTTTGGATTGAAGTCGCTCCGGCTCGGAAAGGAATTGGAAGCCGGTTATGTGATTACCGTTGAACCGGGCATTTATTTTAACCCGCTTCTGATCGATCAATGGCAAGCGGAAAAGCTGCACAGCGACTATGTTAACTATGATGAGTTGGCCAATTATCGGTATTTTGGCGGCATCAGGATTGAAGATGATTTTGTGATCACCAAAACGGGTGCGGATTTGCTGGGGGAACCATTGGATAGGGAGATAAGTGCGCTGGAGGCAATTCGAAAGGAAGCTGTTGAGGGTAATGTATAAGGGAAGATTTTTAGGATAATGGAATAGTTAGTTCTATTGGTTGAGGTAGATCTATCTTCCCTACACCCAATCCAAAACGGTTAATTCGTCAAATTAAATCAATGGCAAGCCCATATTGCATCAGTTCCCAGTTTTTGCTGGTCTCGAGAATCTCTTTGATTAATTGACCATATCTACCCCAATGCAAAGCTGATCGCCGATTTCATCGGCTTTTAGGCATCTTCCCATCAGCGCAAGGACCTGCTTGTTCCTTTCGGTAAGCTGGGGAAACTTGATATCATTTTCCTTGCGAAAGGACAGCTCTTCGGCTATCCGCTTGGTTTTGGACACTGCCCAAGGCTGGAAACTTGTGGGGATGATCTGGGTAAAATTATAGTGGGCCCTGCTGGCTTCGTGAGGCAAGAAATGGTGGACGATATTAAGCTCCACCTCCCGCAGCTGCTGATGCCGAATATAGTATTTTTTTGACTTCTATTCCCAAGCCCTTTTGGATTATTATTCTTATAAGCTTGTTCAAGCCGTTAGGCGGTTTTTGGAAGAATTTTAAAAATAGGAAAGCCCTATTTTGACACGATTGATGTTAACTGGTGCCAGAACGAAAAGATTAAAACATCTTGTAATCAGATAAATGAGTCGTATTAGCTGACTGAATGATTATGTGGTTGTAGTGGAAAGGCAGTCGGACGCTTCCCGGACATTGGGACTTGTCGATCGAATTTAAATATAGGATGTTTCCGTTCACGCACTATTTAAGGGGACAGCAAAGGTCTCTCGGTAAAAAAAACATTCATCAACTGTAACTTGTAAAAAACCAACAAGTAAAACAAAATAATATTGTCTACCTTTTAATACCATAATATTTGGTTTTTACATACAAAAAAGAATTTCGTATCATTTAATTCCATTTTTTAGGTAAAAAATATTTTTTACTTTTTTAATCTTCTTTACTTTTACGCCTCAAAACCAGCCAGCTGTATTTATTTAATCCTTCAAAAGTATTGTTTGAACGACCGATTTACCGCGTTAATCGAATATTTTCCATGTTACACCTCAAATTTTAGAAATTTGTATCATTACAAATGAGAGATATTACAAACAGCATTTTTCAGGTAAAATAAATAAACAACAAAAAAATGAAAAACAGCAAGAAAATTGGATTACGTATAATGGCATTGATAATCCCGGGTATGGCATTTTTCACATCATGTGTCGAACAACCTTTGGAAGATGATAACAGGCTGATTGGGCCGAACGTAGAGGCCATTGGAGATTTGAAGGTATCTGAGTTTTTTGAATGGAAAACAACTACTGAAATCACAGTAAACATAGAAGGGCTGCCTATGGATGTAGGAGTTAACCGCAAACTTGCCTTACTGACAGCGTCGGGTGACGAGATTTTTGCCGGGTCACATAAGATGCACGAGGATTTTGAAATGTCATTTGATTTGCCTCAGGATATCAAATCGATTACCATGAAATATGGAAAAATAGAAAAAACTGCCGAGATTATTGGCAAAGGCGTTTCTTTTGATTTCCTAACTGTAGTGGTTGATGATGTTGAATCATAAGTATTTGATCTCTATTTAATAAAGCAAACTGATTTTTAAATAACACAGCAATGAAAAAGATAATAATAGTTAGTTTTCTGATGGGTATGATGGGTTTCCAATCCTATGCCCAGGAAAATGCAGTAAAAAATGATGCCGAATTGGGAAGTACAAATGCTTATAGGGCCTTATGCTGGTCTTTGGGAGCGGTAACGGCAAGTAATGCGGATGGTACCATGATCAATGGCGATTATACTTTCAGGACCAATCAATTGACCAATAGTTCAAACTATGCTTCCTGGATGAAATCACCCTGGATGATTCTGGAGAAGGGAGAAATTAGTTTTGTTACAAGATTGGATGGCAGCGCAGGTGGAGACAGATCGATTATTATACAATACATTCCATTCGATCCAAAGGACGAAGAATATGGAGAGGGCAAAGAAGTAAAATTTGACACTTTTGATTTTCCAAACCCTATAAACAATCAAACCACCTTGCATAAGGTAACCGCAGAGGTACCTGATGAACTTATTGGAAAAACAGTTAAGATCTTCTTCAGTTTTGTTGGATCCGGAGGAACAGCCAGAGCAGGGGTAGATGATATATATATTCCCGGAAAGTACGTTTCGGATCCCTCTTCAAATTGCTTTCCTAAAGTAGAAATCAAAGATACTGATGGGGACGGTGTATCAGACGAGGAAGACGATTATCCTAATGATAAATTTAGGGCCTATGACAATTACCTTACGCCAAAAGGAACGAGTACATTGATGTTCGAAGATTTATGGCCTGCTAAAGGTGATTATGACTTCAATGATTTGGTTGTAAATTACATGATCAACAGGATAACAGATGCAGAAGGAGATGTGGTAGAAGTTCTGATTGATTTAATTCCAAGAGCTTCCGGAGCAGGGTATTCCAATGGTTTTGGTATAGAGTTTACGGGTATTTCCCCCAGACAGGTTTTAAATACCTCGGGATCTAAGATTAAATCTGCGAGCATTCATGAATTTATGGAAAATGGTCTTGAAAGTGGTAACGATCATGCCACGGTCATTGCTTTTGATGACGTTGACAATGTGTTAAAGCATCCTGGAGGAGGGGCATTGGGCGTCAATACCGATCCGAAATTTCCGATTCAGCGAGTAGAAAAGATGACCGTTATAATTTACCTGAAACATGAAGGAGAATACAATAAAGATGCAGGTACAGTAAAACTGAAAGAAATTTCCATGGATAATTTCAACCCATTCCTGATTGTCAACCAAAAGCGAAGTGTGGAAGTACACTTGCCTGGAAAATTACCGACTGCTCATGCAGATAAATCACTATTTGGAACAAAGGATGACAATAGCAATGGGGAAGAAACTTCATTTTATAAAGGGAAAGACAATGGTTTACCCTGGGGACTGAATGTCACACAAAGTATTCCTTACATGGTAAACAAGGTTGATATCACGAAAGGATATAACCTGTTCTACAAGTGGGCTGCTTCAGGAGGAAAAGTATATCAGGATTGGTACCTGGATAATGATGGTTATCGTGAAAGCAAGGTATTGCTTAATGCGCAATAAATATCTCTGCATCAAAAAATGGATGAATTGAGAATAAGCTTTTAGATTTTTATTCGTTGGTTATTTACTAATTGCCAGGCAGCTTTTTCAGGGGCTGCCTGGTTTTTTTAGTCTAAGGGGAAAAAAAACAAAAAAAATTTCCCCGTTGGTGCTTTTATTTTCACCTGAGTTGGTCTTGTGTTCCAGACTCCTTGTCCTTTGGATTCATGAAATATTTCCCTTCCATGTCACCCCAAAGTAAAATAAATCTGTAAACATGAATTTCCAAAATCTGGATTCTTGATCCATCCACAAGGGCGCATAGGTATATTCCTATCCCGCCTTTTTCACAATTAAACCCAGTGAAATAGGGAAATTGGTCCAGAAAAACCTTGATGTTAGGTATCAGCATATGGGTGTCAATCGGCTCCTATGCTCAACGGCAGATGGATTTCTTGGATCGAGGGGTTGTTACCGTGGGGAATTGACTGGCAAAACGTGACCTATAATCAGTGCCTCAGACCGATTTTTGATTTTGGATACTGAATGGAAAGACGGTCATTGTCCAAAATCAAATTGATTAGCCTTCCAAAAAAAGAGATTGAAAGTAATTAAAAAAAAGGCAGCTGGGGAAATTTATCATCCAGCTGCCAATATACATTTAGTCAAATACCAAAAGTTAATAACCTGAGTTCGGCTATATTCGGCAAACTATCAAGGAAAGAGAATTAGTCGGATTTTATCATCATTGTTGCTGTAAAAGGCAACAATGCCGCCAAAATAAACCCCTATTCATTCGCTTTCCACGGGCTTGCACCCGAGGTTATTACTGTTTAGCCCCTATAGGGCTGTTAGGTAAGTAACAATCGAACTCAGGTTAGTACCTGAATATCCCTGCCAAACCCGTCTCCGTAGGCATCTTTTCGGCAGGCACGATGACCACGTTACCGCCCATCTTCATGACCAGCTCGCCCATATCATCCGTCAGGTCATCAACCCGGGGGTTGTCCAAGTCTTTCTTTTGGGTGTTGCCCGTGGTAAGGTTGGTGATGCGGGCTTCAATAATTTTGTCAGCTTCCACCAATAGGGTGTCAATCCTCCCTTCGATCGCCGCTACAGCCAGTTCCTTATAGTCATCCGAACCTTTTCCTTCTGCCTTTGCTTGTGAAAAACGTTCTGCGTAAGCTTTTAACCTGGTATGGTACGCATGTTCCATGGCCTCCCAAGCTAATTTGACAAGTTTTTCTTTATCGATTGCAAATGGATTGATTTTTACGCCTCCAGGTAATAAGTGTTGATTCTTGCTGACTTCATGAAACAGGTGATGATGCTCCGGCAAAGCCGCTAAAATCAAGGGAAGGTCAAATGGCTTCGAGTAGTTTTCTTCAACTTGTTTGGAAATTTCCCGGAAAAATCTTTCTGCATCGATGTCCACTTCATCCTTTTTACTTCCATGGCCGTGATGCATCGCACCGCTTTCACCACTGACTCCTCCATAAGAGGCTGAGGTGATGTGCTCTTCGGTGAGTTCCTTTCCCAACGCTTCCTCAATGGTGGTGTCTATGTCTCCTTTCAGATCAATTTCTTCCAGCGAATGCCTGTTCCCTTCATAAAGTTTAATTTCGTGCAGGCTCAACCCCAACAGGTGGAATCGGTCTACAGACTGCAAATACTTTCGGATAGGTTTGGTATGGAAACTGTCCGCCACGATCACAAGTGGCTCTACTTGGGTCGGCAACACAACCGTTTCAAATTTGTCGGAAGACTTGAAAATCCCTATTCCGTCTTTGGTGTGATTCCAAAATTCCGGATTGCTTATCAATGCTTCAACGGGTTCTAGGAATTTGCGTGTTTCTTCCGAACTGTATTTTTGTAACAGGGACTGTTCAGCTTCTTTGAGCAGGTTTTTAAATCTTACCGGATCTTGTCTGTTTTCGGGATGGTGCCGGTGGGTTGGCATATAGAGTGAGAGACATGGTGCCTCGTCAACTTGAAGTAGCTCTTGAATCAGTTTTTCTGTTATCATGCTCATGGTGTTATTTCTAAGTTTTAACAATAAATGATTTCATTCAACCCGATAAATGGACGGTGCTTTCCGATTATGGGAAATAATTTTCCCATAGCCAATCAATCGGGATCTTTATGATTAAAAAGGAATAATTTTAATTATCCTAAATAATATACCATATACACGAGCAAGAGTTATGCCACATCACAAGTCAATGGTACGATCTAGGGATCACAGAGATTTTTTAATTAACTAGCATTTTTTTTCTAAGGGAAAGAGTTTTCGAAAAAATGCCCTATGTTTTCTACACCTTTCAATAGCTTGTACCTTTAGCAAATGAATCAGTAGCTTGACGATGTCTTATTGGTTTCTACCATGCTTTGAGTGAATGTCTATTTTTGCGACAATGAAAAAACAACCTAATAAATTTTCCCCTAAAAGCTATTTAATGGAAAATCTGATTGATGGGTTAATGGGTATTGAAAATGGACAATAAATTGCCATCCCTTTTGACTTGGCAAATTCATAGCCCATCGCCTTCGTTCATTTCCGAAATCAATCGAATTCCCTCTACCGTAAGGTTTCGGTCTACATGGTCAAAGCGACGTTGCAGTTTGGGTAAAAAGTGGGACAATCCTCCCGTGGCAATTACTTGGGGAGTATAATCCAGTTCTTCAATAATGGCATCCAGCATACCATTGACCAAGCCCACATAGCCAAATATAATCCCTGCCTGTATGGAATGAATGGTATTTTGCCCAATAGCCGAGTCGGGAACTTCCAATACAACCTCCGGAAGCTTGGAAGTGCTGCTAAAGAGTGAGCGAATAGCCGTCTTTATCCCTGGAGCAATGTTTACCCCGAGTACCATCCCATGATCGTCTACCACTGTAAAGGTAAGTGCCGTGCCGAAGTCCACGATAATGCAGGAAGTGCGATACCGATGGTAGGCTGCCATGATATTACACATCAGGTCAGAGCCAATTTCATCGGGCCTGCTTGTGCCCACCGGCAACCTGGCGTAGCTCCGTCCGGATATCAGGTAGGGATCAATACCTAAAAATTTGCGGCTAAACAGCTCCAGCGTTTTGTTGATCTCCGGTACCACCGAGCTGATTCCTACCTTTGAAATCGACTGGGAACTAATCCCGTTCTCCAACAGAAACAACCCAACCTTTTGTTCCAACTCCAATTCGGTGATGTCCCGTCTGGTTTCCACCCTGAATTCGTTGTTCCAAGACTTGGAGGAAGGGTTGTAAAAGCTGAAGACAATGTTGGAGTTTCCTGCGTCAATAGATAAGAACATGGCGATTGGATTTGGGATCAAAGATAAAAAAGTGTTTACTATTTTAGGGGCTTTTTAGTAATTTCAACGCATGTATGTTATTAGAAAAGGAACCAAAGCCGATATCCCGGCTGTATTTGAATTGATTAAAGAATTGGCCCTGTATGAAAGGGCTCCAGAACAAGTCACCAACACCATTGCCATGATGGAGGAAGATGGCTTTGGACCACACCCGGTTTATGGATTTTTTGTGTCCGTGAAAGAAGCTTCGGGAGAAATTATCGGCACAGCCATTTACTATTACCGGTATAGCACCTGGAAAGGAAAGCGGCTCTATCTGGAAGATTATATTGTCACCGAAGCCGAGCGGG
>JBBQXZ010000238.1:0-7419 GCA_038209145.1 Cytophagales bacterium
TTTTATTCCACTTTGTGGACAAAGAGTAAAAATTCATCAGATTTCAGCCAGCGGATTAAGTTTCTCTTGGCAATGGCTGGTGAATTCCACAAAAATAGGCTAACGAAAATAAATAACTAGCAATATATGAACATTCTACCCCAGGCGGACCCATAAATTCGTCATTTCAAAAATGACTGTAGATTTTTTCTCACAAATTCATCATCGTTTAGGTCCGGATAGTATGCATATACCCTGTCAATCTCTTCCATCTGTCCGGGAGAAAGTTCCTCGTTCGGATTCAGACACCAACGGCCTTCAAGAAGTCCCTGCCTTCTTAATATTTCGTGGATGCCGGGGATACATCCGTGAAACTGATGGTGGGGATCAAAGATAGCCGCGTTGACATCTGTCACCTGAATTCCAAGGGTCAATAATTGGGACCAATTCGCCTGCTTTGCCTTTTTTGCTTCCTTTATGGTTTCCAGCATTGCTACCGCTTTGTTTGTCCAGACGGCCCAATGGCCCAGCAATCCGCCTACGATTTCCTTTTCCCGGATCTCCCCGTTGATGGGCATACGGTAAGTGGTCAGTAGATCTGCGACTATATTGTCGTCGTTTCCGGTGTACAGTGCGATTTCCTTGTGCCGGGATGAAGCAAGCACTGCACGGACTACATCCAGGGATTGATACCGGTTGAAAGGTGCCATTTTGATGGCATATACATTGGGTATCTCCGCAAAGTCTTTCCAAAAATCAAAACTTAGCAATCGGCCACCCGCCGAAGGCTGGAGGTAGAAACCGAATAGCGGTATAATTTCCGCCACTTGCTCCGCACGTTGAATCAGATTCTTCTCCGACCAGTCGCCCAGTCCGCCGGCACTTAGCAGCCCTAAGTCGTATCCGATTTCGGCAGCCAGTTCTGCCTCCTTTATTGCCTGTGAAGTTGGGCCTACCACACCGGCTATTTTGGCATAGGGCCTTGTCAGCGATGCCTGATTGATTTCTTCCATGGCCATCTTCAGTACAGGTTCAAACAATCCCACATCTTTATTTCGTATTTCAAATTGGGTGGAGTGTACGCCTACGGCAAGCCCTCCTGTTTGGCAGGCAAGGTAATACCTGGTGAGTGCCCGCTGCCTTTTTTCATCCAATTTTCTTTCCCCTGTCAGGGCTAGGGGATGGGCGGGAATGGCAACACCGTCATGAAGTAAGTCGATGATTTTTTGATCAAGTAGTTTCATGGATAAATTCGTTCGAGGAGTTAATAATTGCCAGATCTTTCCTGGAAATGGGTGGGTTTGTTGTGCGTTTTGCCATTGTTTATCACCCAGGAGTAAGTCATTTCTATCATTTCGTTTAATGTGACTTTGGGATAGCCAAAAAGCCGGTGGCACAGGGAGGCATCGTTGAGCAGAACATTCTGGGATTCCTTATTCTCAAATAGTGGCGTGACTACAAACAGCTTGCCAAAAGCCTCGGCGACTTTTCGGATAGAAATGGTTTCCGGGCCGGTGACATTCAAAATTTTGGCAGGATATTCACATTGGAGTAGGGACCGGATGGCGATTTCATTGGCATCACCCTGCCAGATTACGTTCATGTACCCATTCGTCAAGTCAATTGGTTTCTTTTCATAGACCATTTTAGCTAATTCCATAAGGTTGCCATATTGCAGGTCAATGGCATAATTCAACCGGTAAATCAGAAGCGGAATCTGGTGTTTGTCACTGACGTATTGAAAGATCCTTTCTCTTCCCAAACAGGACATGGCATATTCGCCAACCGGACCGACAGTAGTGGATTCCGTAGCCCCTCCTGTACCCAGGTCCATAAATGGATAGATATTGCCGGAAGAAAAAACCACTATCCGGGAATCCCGAAATTTCTCTCCCACCCTTCCAGGCAGGTAGCTGTTCATTGCCCAGGTAAACTGTTCGTTGCCCTGGGTGCCAAATTTTTTTCCGGCCATGTACAGGACATTTTTTACCGAAGGTAAGGTGTTGAGTGCGGCATCATCCAATAAATCCAGGGCTATAGTTTCCACGCCATGATTTTCAAGATCCTCTCTCATTCCCTTTTCAGAAAACCGGGATACCCCGATGACTCTTTTTTGAACACCTGCGGATTTTATGGCGTTTACCGCCAACTTGGCCAAGCTGGGGCCCATTTTACCCCCTACGCCCAGGATGATGATATCGCCATCCAGTTGGGATATGTCCCCAACCAGATCGGAAGAGGGGGTGCACATTTTTTTTTCTAACTCTTCAAGGGTTTTCATTCGATGGTTAGTAAGGTGTTTGCAGAAATTTGACCGCCATAACTTTTGAATTTCAAAATTACGCGCTAAATGAGTATTTAAATACAATAAGCGGAAAACTCAATTTTCAAGGTCTCAAAACTTGGGGAAAGTTAGGGTTAAAATGCCCATACGCCCAAAAGAATTGCAATTTTCCCAAGGGATTGCCTAAATTAGTTCCATGCATCCAAAACTCAAATGTTATTTTGAAGAATGATCCCATATCATTGAAGAAAATGCTTTATGCCATGGCCCTATTTTACTGAAGAAAACCTAACGAAAAAACAAAGCACTTCCCTGCCAGGGAGACTTTTGTAAATACATTTATGAAATTACACCTATTCCAAAACCGAACCGAGATGGGGATTGCGGCTGGTAAAGCTGTCGAGGAAAAATTAGTAAACTTGCTCCAAACCCAAGATGTGGCTCGCCTGATTTTTGCAGCCGCCCCTTCCCAATCCGGTACATTAGCCTATCTAAAAGAAAGTAACCGCATTCCCTGGAATCGCATCATTGCTTTTCACATGGACGAGTATATAGGACTTGCGGAAGATTCTCCCGCACTGTTTTCCAATTTTCTGAAGCAGCATCTTTTTGATCATGTCCCCCTGAAAGAGGTCCATTTCCTGAACGGGCAGGCAGATACAGAGGCCGAAATTGCTCGGTATTCAGAATTGGTACATTCCGGAGCCATTGACATCGTCTGCATGGGAATCGGAGAAAACGGTCACATTGCTTTTAATGATCCTTCTGTTGCTGACTTCAAAGATGTCCATGCGGTAAAAAAAGTAGAACTGGACCTTATGTGCAGGCAACAGCAGGTGAATGACGGGTGTTTTGATACGGTCGGAGATGTTCCAAAACATGCCATTACCCTCACCATTCCTGTCATTACCGGCGGCACCCACTTGTTCTGCATGGTGCCTGGTGAAACTAAAAAATCGGCTGTTACCAATACGCTGTTTGGGCCGGTTTCTATTGCCTGTCCCTCCTCCATACTCCGGACGCTGCCAAATTGCGATTTATTTGTCGACCGGGATTCATTTCCCGATGAGGAGATGTTGGTGGAGCTTGCTTCAAGGGATATCTTTTCCGGTGAAATTGTTGGTGTGGATGAAAAATACGGATTTAATTTCCTTCTTTCCGATGATTTTCCGGCAAAGACGTACTTGGCTCCTGGCTTGGTGGACCTTCAAATCAATGGAATAAACGGGATCGATTTTAATTCCATTCTCCTTACCAAAGAAGATGTGCTGGCTGCTACCCAATACCTGATAAGCAAGGGAGTGACGCTTTTTTGTCCCACCCTGATTACCGGTACCAAAGAGAACATGTTTCAGTTGTTGGGGATAATTCGGGAGGCCTGCGAAAAATATCCGCTGGTCAATGACTGTGTGCTGGGAATCCATTTAGAAGGCCCCTTCATATCCGGTGAAGACGGGGCCAGAGGGGCACACCCACTAGCGTGTATCCAAAATCCCTCACTCGAATTTCTGGAAGAGGCCATTGTCATCTCCAATAATCGGATAGTCCTGATTACCCTGGCACCCGAACTGGAAAATTCCCAGGAGTTTATTTCAGCCTGCGTTGCTAAAGGTATAAAAGTAGCGATTGGTCACAGTATGGCTAGCTTACAGGATATCAATGCATCCACTTCGAGCGGTCTTTCCATGGTCACCCATTTGGGCAATGCCGTGCCGCTTATGCTACCTCGACATCCAAACATGCTGTGGGATCTATTGGCAGAGGAAAAGTTGTACGCGAGTCTTATCGCCGATGGGTGTCATGTTCCCAATGAATTTTTAAAAGTAGCTTTCAAGGTCAAAGGGGTTAAAAGTTTCCTGGTAAGTGATGCCACGTCATTTGCCGGCATGCCACCGGGAGAATACGATGCCTACATTGGGGGAAAGGTCGTGCTGGATGAAAACGGGAAATTATCCATGAAAGGATCCAATGGCATGTTGGCAGGGGCGGCAAAGAATCTGTTGGAAAATGTGGAATACCTCGTAAATAATAAACTTCTGTCGCTCTCGCAGGCTTGGGCAAAGGGCTCGGTAATTCCCGCTGGGTACATTTGTAAAGATGGCTCCCGTTTAGAAGACAGTGTCATCTTTGAGGTCAATGGCACTTCTTTATCCATTGTAAGTGTCCTCAAAAATAACAAGACCGTTTATCAACGAGACACCCAGGTTGCCAGAATAAAAAATTACCCTCCGGCAAGCGAAACCCCAACCCGTCACCGACAGATTGAGGAGACATAACCTGCTAAACGGGTTAACGAGATTTAACTGAAAAATCTAAATTTACCTGCGTCCCTATTTCTAACGTCAATTTTTTGGGAACGCTCTCGCAAATAAATTTCAGGGATGACAGAGATAATTTTTCAATAAAAACTATCTTCAATAAAATTATTCGGATACCTGCAAACTGATATCTTATGACAAAAAGCAGAAGATTGTTTTTAAAAATTTCCAGTTTGTTGGGAATGGGTCTTTTATTTAAACCGGGATTGAAATCGTATGGCAAGGAAGGGTTTTCCAACATGGAGATGAATCCCGCTGCACCGGGATTGTTAAATGAGGACAAGCCGATAATCGGTGCCTATGGCAATTGGGCTTCGGGATTGCTTGAAAAATCCCTACCCAGTCATTCTTTTCGACGGAAAGAATGGAATAATCTGTCCAAATGGAAAAGGGAGGCCACCAAAAGACTGAAAGACCGAATAGCTGCACCTGATTTGGGGGAAGTGCCGGCTTTTACTGTTGATAAACAATATGTTTACGATGGCTTGCACATCGAGGAAATAAGTTGGCAGTTGCCTACTGGAGGTCGATCGGAAGGTATTCTATTAAAACCTCAGGCGGCCGTGGGGCCTTTGCCGGGAATCTTGGCTTTTCATGATCACGGGGGATGGAAATATTTTGGGAAAAGAAAGATCACAAAAACTTCCGCCGAGCAGCATCCCATGATGGTAGATCATCAGAAGGAATATTACGGGGGGCTGGGCTGGGCCAATGAGATTGCCAAAAGAGGTTATGTTGTCTTTGTACCCGATGCCTTTCCTTTTGCCAGTAGAAGGGTAAGGCTGATGGATATGCCGGAGCGTCTAAGGCAGGGATTGACGGATGATCAGCCCGATCTGCCCGAAAATGCCCGGGCGTATAATGAGTGGGCAAAAGGCCAGGAAGATACCATGGCCAAATCACTCTTCAGTGCGGCAACTACCTGGCCTGGCGTATTTTTAGCGGAGGATCAAAAAGCACTGGATATACTTTGTAGTCGGGAAGATGTGGATGCGGAGCGGATTGGCTGTGGAGGATTGTCAGGAGGAGGGATGCGTACGGTGTTTATGGGAGGCTTGGATTCAAGGATCAAATGTGCGGTTTGTGTCGGGTTTATGACTACCTGGAAAGACATGGTTTTGCACAAATCCTTTACCCATACGTGGATGACTTTTGTGCCGGTGTTACCCAAAGAAATGGACTTCCCGGAAATCCTGGGTTTGAGGGTCCCCTTGCCGACAATGGTAATCAATTCGAATGAAGACGGCCTTTATACCTTGTCGGAAATGAAGGAAGCGGACAAGATATTGGCTGAGGTGTTTGAAAAAGCCAACGCCAAAGACAAGTATAGATGCGATTTTTTCCCGGGAGGGCATCAATTTGACCAAAAAATGCAAACAGCCGCCTTTGATTGGTTTGACCAATGGTTAAAAGCATAACCCTTCACAAATCAAGTTTTATTTTTGAGTTGAACAGCTATATTCGTAAGTTATCACCCTTTAAACCCCAATTATGAAAGAAAACGTAATCCTAAAAAAATTTATCCTGGCCGTGAGTTTAATAGGTCCCGGGCTTTTTTTGATCGGTTATAACATCGGAACAGGCAGCATCACGACCATGGCCAAAGTGGGTGCGGAGTATGGCATGACCTTGACCTGGGCATTAGCCCTGTCCTGCATTTTTACCTATGTATTGATGGTAGCGTATGGTAAGACAACGTTGGTTACAGGCAATACAGCCTTATTTAACATCAAGCATAAAATAAATAACGGTGCTGCGCTTGCCATCTACATCATCGTAGCTTTGGTCATCGGGGAAATTATGGCCTTGATGGGCATATTTGGCATCATCGCCGACTTGATACAGGAAGGATCCAGACTGTTGTTAGGGGGGGAGGGCTTTAGTACCTTTTGGATTACAGCCGTGTTGGTCATTCTGCTTTATGTGTTGTTTTGGTTTGGTAATTATAAGTTGTTTGAAAAAGTATTGATATTTTTTGTGGCCTTGATGGTTGGATCTTTTGGTGTTGTTTTTTTCTTGGTCAATCCCAGTATTTCAACCATTGTTGGAGGGCTTGCACCTTCCATACCCAATGAACCCGGGGTATTGCAATTAATAGCAGCCATTGCCGGTACGACCTGTTCCGCCGCGGTTTTTATTATCAGAAGCACGGTCGTGGTAGAAAAGGGCTGGAAGATTCAGGATCTGAAAAATGAAAAGAAGGATGCCATGGTTTCGGCAACCTTGATGTTTGTGTTAAGTGTCATTATTATGGCGGTATCGGCAGGAACGCTCCACGTGATGGGGTTGAAGCTGGACAATACCGTGGAGATGATCTCCCTGTTTGAGCCGATAGGAGGGAAGCTCGCCGCCTTTATACTTATATTGGGAATCGTCGGTGCGGGGATATCGACTGTTTTCCCCATTATCCTGATTGCCCCTTGGTTGATCAGTGACTATACCGGACAGCCAAGAGATATCCGCTCGCCCATGTACCGGGTTTTGGGCTTTGTGGGGATCATGTTTGGATTCGGTATGCAGTTTATGGAAACCCGTCCCCCGTTGTTAATGGTCTTTTCACAGGCATTTCAGGCGTTTATCCTTCCAGCTGTCGCTATTCCCATATTTCTTTTGATCAACAACAAATTACTGATGAAAGAACATGTGTCAGGATTGAAAGAAAATATTGGCCTGGTTGCGGTGATTCTTTTCAGCATACTGACAGCATATTTTGCTGTTGCGGATTTTTTTTAAATGAAAGCCCAACCTTTCATCAGACATCAAGTAAAAAAAACACAATTATCACATTTTGCCACTAATATTTGCCTATATGGTATTGGTAAAGTGGTTTAGGAAGAA
>JBBQXZ010000239.1:0-7398 GCA_038209145.1 Cytophagales bacterium
ATTTACCCGCTCCACAGGTTTGACGGAATTTCCGGACTACCTTACTCCTTATATTAATGGAGACGTTTTGGAAGTCTATGGAAACGGAGAAATCAATTATAAGATCAACGGGGTACATGCCAAGGTTTCCGTTATCTGGAATTATGTGGCGCCGGAAGGCTCTGCGGACACCCATTATTCCATCATGCGTGGTACAACTTCCAACTTGGTGATCCGACAGGACAAAAAGGAAAATTACAAAACGGAATTATATATCGAGCCTGTGGAAGGTACTGACTTGGCCTCTTTTGAAGAAACGCTTAAACAAAAAGTTTCGGATTTGGGAAGTAAGTTTCAGGGGCTTGGTGTGGTAAAGGTAGAAGGGGAGAATTCCTGGAGAATTGAGATCCCACAGGCTTTCAGAACCAACCATGAAGACCATTTCCGGGAAGTGACTCAAAAATACATCGAATACCTGACCGCGGGTCAGTTGCCTGATTGGGAAGTTCCCAATATGATTACCAAGTACTACGTTACCACCAAAGGGTTGGAAATGGCAGGTCAATAGCCGAGGAAAGGGATGCCAGTTCGCCAAGTAATTTTGGAAAATGCCTTTCCTTTTTCTGTCAGACAACCTGACACGAATAATAAAAATATAACTTTGATTTTAAAACCTAAGTAATTAATAACCCGGAAGTTTTCATCCATGAAAAATACACGTAGAGATTTTATTAAAGTATCGGGTCTGGCCGGATTGGGCCTTGCAGGAGGAGGGGAATGGGTTCTCGGGTCGGGAGTTAAGCCCCTTGTTTCTGCACCAGTATCCCCCGTGGAGCCAAATATAATAGGAGGCTATGGTCCTTGGGCAAACAGCCTGCATGGGGACGATCTTCCCAAGTTGTCCTTCCGAAAGACGGAATTTACTGATCTGGAAAGCTGGAAGAAGAAAGCAATGGCAAAAATCCAAGACAGGTTGGGCATTCCCGATCTGGGTCAAACGCCCAAGGTGACCGTGCACAAATCCTATGTATACGATGGCCTGCAAATCGAAGAAATCAGCTGGCAGCTTCCTTATGGCAATCCTACCAAAGGCTTGGTACTGAAACCTGCGGGGGCCACTGGAAAACTTCCGGGAATATTGGCCTTCCACTGCCATGGTGGAAACAAGTACTTTGGACTTCGAAAAATCACCAAAACCAGCGACAATCCCCATGAACTAATGGTGGCGCATCAAGATCACTATTATGAAGGAAAGGCATGGGCCAATGAGGTTGCCAAGCGAGGCTATGTGGTGTTGATTGCGGATGCATTTACATTTGCGAGCCGTCGGGTTATGCTCGCGGATATTCCCGAGCGGCAGCGAAGGGGATTGAATGACAAAAACCCTGAGGTTCCGGAGAATATAAAAGCCTACAACGAATGGGCTTCAGATCACGAACATATCATGGCCAAGTCCCTCTTTTGCGGAGGGACCACCTGGCCGGGCGTGTTTTTTGCCGAAGACAGGGTGGCGTTGGATATACTTTGCGACCGGGATGACGTCAATGACCAAAAAATTGGTTGTGGTGGTTTATCAGGCGGAGGCATGCGCACCGTAATGACTGGTGGCTTGGATCCTCGGATATCCTGCGCAGTGTGTATCGGCTTTATGACCACCTGGACAGACTTTCTCTTGCATAAATCCTTTACCCATACCTGGATGGCGTATGTTCCCATTCTTCCCCAAGAACTGGATTTCCCCGAAATCTTGGGGCTGCGGGCACCCTTGCCAACGCTTGTGCTCAACGACATTGATGATTCATTGTACACCATGCCGGAAATGGAAAAGGCCGATAAAATTCTTCAGGAGATTTATAGCAAAGCAGGAGCTTCTCAAAATTACCAATGCTCATATTATCCCGGTCCCCACAAATTTGACCAAGCCATGCAGCAGGAGGCCTTTGACTGGTTTGACAAATGGTTGAAATAATGTATCCAATTAATTGAACAATTACTTCAAACACACTAAATAATGACTAGTAAGTTCCATAGATTCCTTATTTACCCAGTTGTAGTTTATCTTTGGGTTTTCTTCCCAACTACTGGAAATAGCCAAAACAATGCCGTGCTGGATGACATGCTCTGCGTAGGAGCCCACTGGACCGAGGCAGAGGGAGCCGAGTTTCTAGCTTCCATGCGGAAAAACTACACCACAAAAAAGGAATGGGAGTCCCGTGCAGTCTCCATCCGAAAGCAGGTACTAAAAGGAACCGGACTGGAGAAATTCCCCAAAAAGACTCCGTTAAATCCCGTTTTTGGTGAAGTCAGGGAGTTTGATGGATATCAGGTTCAAAACGTGGCCTTCGAAAGTTTGCCCGGTGTTTTTGTGACGGGAAGTCTGTATTCGCCGAAAGGCAATCAGAAAAACCTACCCGGTATCCTTTCCCCTCATGGACATTGGAGTGAGCCGGGAGATGTAGGCCGCTATCGGGCTGATGCCCAAAAACGGTTTGCGAGCATGGCCAGAATGGGAGCCATGGTTTGGGCGTATGATGCGGTGGGTTACGCTGAAATGGAAGAAATTGGCTGGGAGCACAAACATCCGGACGCCTTGAAGCAACAGCTCTGGAATAGCATCCGTGGGGTTGATTTTTTGTTGGAAATGGGTGCTAAACCTGACAAAATAGCCGTAACGGGTGCCTCAGGAGGGGGAACTCAAGCGTTTCTTTTGACGGCAGTAGATGATAGGATAGCCGTTTCTGTTCCGGTAGTGATGGTTTCAGCCCACTTCTTTGGCGGTTGTGTATGTGAAAGCGGTATGCCCATCCACAAAGCGAAAAATTTCCAAACCAACAACGTGGAAATTGCTGCCCTGGCAGCTCCCAAACCGATGCTTTTGGTGTCGGTAGGTGGTGATTGGACCAAAAACAATCCCCAGGTAGAATTTCCGCATCTCCAACATATTTATGGGTTAACAGGCAAAAAAGACTTGGTCGAAAACGTTCACATACCCGAAGACCAGCACGGCTATGACGATAAGAAGCGTCAGGCCGTTTATCCCTTTTTGGCCAAACACTTGGGTTTGGACCTAAGTAAGGCATTGCATGCGGACGGTTCCCTCAACGAAACGGCCGTTACCTTGGAAGATCAGCGGGATCTGTACGTCTTTTCCGATAAAAATTCTTTCCCACCCCATGGCATTAAAAACAATAGTGGAGTTAAATGGAAATAAACTTCAAATGAAAAACGATACGCATAATTTATGAATTAATTGACAATAATTTAAAACTCAAAAAATGAACAACCTACTAACCCGAAGGGATTTTGTAAAGAAAACCCTGGCGACCAGCCTTGCCGTTGGCACACTGGGAGGTTTATCTCTTCCCCGACTGTTTGCCCAAGATTCAGGAATGAAGCTGGGCTTGGTCACGTATCAATGGGGCAAAGACTGGAACCTTGCCGACCTGATTGCCAACTGTGAAAAAACCGGCTACATGGGCGTCGAACTTCGCACAGAGCATGCCCATGGCGTGGAGAGCAGCCTTTCGAAAAAAGAAAGAAAAGAAGTAAAGAAAAGGTTTGCGAACAGTCCAGTCACTTGCCTGGGGTATGGAAGTAACTATGAATACCACAGCCCCGACCCGGCGGTCTTGCAAAAGAACATTTCCGGCACAAAGGATTATATTAAGCTTTGTAAGGACATCGGAGCTACGGGATTGAAAGTAAAGCCAAACACCATCCCTGAAGGTGTTTCCCAAGAAAAGACCGTGGCCCAAATTGCAGCTTCCTTCAATGAGGTGGGAAAATTTGCCCAGGATTACGGGCAACTTATCCGGGTGGAAGTACACGGTAGAACCACACAGGAATTGCCTGTGATGAAAGCCATCTTTGACCAGGTAACGGAGAAGAATGTCGTCATCTGCTGGAACAGCAACGATACGGATCTGAAGGCACCCGGTTTGGAAGCCAATTTCAACATGGTCAAACAATGGCTGGGAGACACTTCCCATTGTCGGGCTTTTAGCGAGACCGACTACCCGTTTCAGGAGCTTTTCGGATTACTTAAGGGCGCAGACTACAAGGGATGGATCTTGTTGGAGGCCCACAGCAATCCGGATGACAAAGTTGCCGCAATGGAGAGGGAGAAAAAATTATTCGAAGAAATGATAAGCCGTGTCTGATCCCAAGACTTGGAGTATCTCAACAAGAAAATTATCAACAGTAACCAAATAGCAGTAATGACACAACGCAGAGATTTTATTAAAAAGAGTTTGTTGGGAGGGGCGGGTATAGCCGTTGCCGGCATGTCCATGAGTGCCAAATCCTATGGCAAGATTATCGGGGCCAATGACCGGCTGCATCTGGCAGTAATCGGAATCAGAGGCCAGGGAACCAATCACCTCAACCAATTTTCCAAATTAAAAGAGAGCAGGAATGTGGTCATCAAAACGCTTTGTGACGCGGATGAGAACACCTGGGCCGAAAAGGTAAAACTGGTACAAGACCAAACAGGCGATAAGCCGGGTACGGCCTATGACATGCGCAAGGTGTTTGAGGATCAAGAAATAGATGCAGTTTCCTTTGCTACGCCAAACCATTGGCATGCACTGGGAGCAATCTGGGCCGCCCAGGCGGGCAAACATGCATTTGTCGAAAAACCTGCCAGCCATAACATTTATGAAGGGCGGAAAATGATCGAAGCTGCCAGAAAATACGACGTAATCATGCAAGTCGGTTTTCAAAACCGCTCCATTGCCAATGTCATGGAGGGGATGAAATTCCTCCATGAAGGTGGGATAGGAGAGGTCTATATGGCTCGGGGGCTGTGCTATAAGCCGAGGAATTCCTTTGGAATAGCCAAGGACAGCATGCCTCCAGCGGGTCTACACTATGACTTGTGGCTCGGTCCAGCCCCGTACAGGGGGTACAACGAGAAACGGAGCCATTACAACTGGCACTGGCATTGGGATACCGGCAACGGGGATACCGGCAATCAGGGACCCCACCAGTTTGACGTAGCCCGATGGGGATTGAACAAAAATGAGCATCCGGTCAGTGTATATTCCACTGGGGGTATTTATGGCATGTCTCCTTCCGAATGCTCCCAAGAGACTCCCAACACCCAAACCTCCATCTTCAAATACAGTGATGGAAAGGTATTGGAATTTGAAACCAGAGGTCGCTATACCCATGGTGAATCAAGCTTGGGCATTCAGATAGGTAACATGTTTTATGGAACAGACGGGTACATGGAGGTAGACGGCGGCACGTGGAAAGCATTCCGCAAGAATGAAAAAGAACCCTTTGCCCAATCCGCCAAAGAGAAGGCACCCGCTTCCAGCGGATCGAATGTCCTTGCTGCTCCTGGAGGAGCGGAGCATTATGCCAACTTCCTGGACGCCATCCGCAAGGGAGACCGCTATGCACTGAACTGCGATATCCGGGAAGGATACTATTCTTCAGCATTGCCGGCAATGGCCAATGTTTCTTACCGACTGGGAAGAAGCCTTAATTTCATGGGCGAATATGAGAAATTTGCCAATGATACCGAAGCAGACACCATGCTGAGCCGTCCAAGCCGACCACCATACGTGGTTCCGGCACAGGTTTAAGGTATAAACAATTACTGAAACTTATCCTTCCGGGTCATATTACCCGGAAGGGTAAGTCTTTTTTTTACCCAGCGTCAAAATATGCCACCCCTAATTCTTTAAATTTATGAAAAATGCCGTTCTGTTCTTCCTAGTTCTAATCACTTTTCCGATTGTCCTTCCCGCACAAGAAGACCTTAAGGTTATTCAACCCCAATGGGTAAATTTCACCGACGGCCAAAATGCACTGTATAAACACCTGACCCGACAAGCATTTGGCTTATTGGACAAAAGGGAGCAGGAGATAGCCGCAATAGCTTCCTTGGATGGCTGGAAAGATCGGCAGGCATGGACAAAGGAAGCGCTTATGAAAGTGGTCGGGCCTTTTCCTGATAAAACTCCGCTCCATCCAACTGTTACCCGCACCGTCAAAAAAGAAGGATACCGCTTGGAGCATGTAGTCTTCGAATCCCAGCCCCGTTTTTTTGTTACGGCGACGCTATTTATTCCGGAAGGGATTCGCGGACCAGGCCCAGCCGTCATCTATTGCAGCGGTCATTCACTGGAAGGATACCGGGTGGCAACCTACCAGCATGTCATTCTCAATTTGGTGAAAAAGGGATTTGTTGTGCTGGCGTTTGACCCGGTAGGGCAGGGTGAGCGCCTGGAATATTTCAATCCCGAAACCAACCAACCCACCATCGGCGGTCCCACCAAACAGCATTCCTATCCGGGCGCCCAAGCGTTTATAGCAGGCAGTTCCCAAGCACGATACATGATCTGGGACGGTATTCGGGCAGTGGATTATTTGTTGACCCGGGCTGAGGTTGATCCCGACCGCATAGGCATCACCGGTAGATCCGGAGGTGGTACCCAATCCTCCTACATTGCGGCTATCGATGATCGCATCTATGCCGCTGCTCCCGAAAACTATATTACGACCTTCAAAAGGCTTTGGCTGACGCATGGGCCCCAGGATGCGGAGCAGAATTTTTATCGGGGAATATCCGCCGGGTTGGACCAACCCGATCTTCTACTGGTCCGGGCACCCAAGCCCGGTATGATGATCACCACCACCCGCGATATCTTTAATATTGAAGGGGCCAGGGAGGCAGCAGCACAAATTCGGCGTGTCTATGACAGCTATGGATCACCGGATAACTTTGAACTGGCGGAAGACGATGCAGGCCATGCCTCCACCCCAAAAAACCGGGAGGCGATGTATGCCTTTTTTCAAAAACACCTGAATCTACCCGGCTCGTCCAAAGACGAAATCGTTGATTCCCTGTCCATAGAAGAGCTTCAAGTGACGTCAACCGGTCAGGTGCTGACTTCTTATCCGGGAAAGCGGGTGTTTGACCTGAATCAGGATTACCTCAACTTTATCACTACTAGCCCTGCCAAGCAGGTGGAAGCGGCGAAAGCCTTATCGGGTTATTTGGCTCCAAAAGGTGCAGTGGAATCCATGATGACTGGCAGGTATCAACGCAACGGATATGTGGTGGAGAAATACCTGATCAAGGGAGAGGGGGATTACTGGATTCCCTACCTGTTGATGAAGCCCGACGCCCCTACGGAGAAGGCGCTTATTTATTTGGACCCGGAAGGCAAGGGTACCGATGCCGGGATTGGCGGGGATATGGAATCCCTGGTTCGTTCTGGCACCATGGTTTTGGCTCCTGACTTGTTGAATACAGGTGAGATGGGCAGTGGCGGGTTTAAGGGGGATTCCAATTTTGAAGGACATTCGTATAACATTTGGTTTGGAAGCATACTTATCGGCCGCAGTATTGTAGGCATACAGGCTGGCGATACCAACCGCCTTGTTGGCTATCTGCAGGAAAAGCAG
>JBBQXZ010000240.1:0-7334 GCA_038209145.1 Cytophagales bacterium
AACGGCGCAAGGAAATCATTCAAGAGCATAGGGACTACCAAAGTGGACTACTTTATTTTGTGCAGAATGACCCCAGGGTACCGGAAAAAACCCAAAAGGAGTTTCAGGAATGGGGACTGGCCAAGGATGAGTTTACAGACAACGGTAACTGGCCCCATCAGATCTATGTGCGGGAAGCTCGGCGCATGATTGGTAATTATGTGATGACGGAGAATGAGCTGTTACAAAAGAAACCTACGCCCGAATCTGTTGGCATGGGATCTTATACCATCGATTCCCATAATATCCAACGCTTTGTGGACGAAAATGGCCATGTCCAAAACGAAGGTGATATCGGAGTTCCTTTACCCGGGCCCTATGAAATCGCATATGGATCCCTGGTTCCCAAAAAAGAAGAATGTACCAACCTTTTGGTACCTGTAGCGGTTTCCGCCAGTCACATTGCTTTTGGATCCATCCGAATGGAGCCGGTTTTTATGATTTTGGGCCAATCTGCCACCACGGCTGCTGTTTTAGCCCTGGATCAGGGTATACCCGTGCAGGATGTATCTTATGCGCAGCTGAAAGAAAAACTGCTGGAAGATGGTCAGGTCCTGACCATGGAAGATCAGATCGTTTCCCAATAAATGAAATCAATAACCTCCGTTATATTGATGGCTGGTTGGTTGTTGGGGGTAGGGTGCAAAGAATCAGGTTCTGACCTCCCTATTCCCCTAAAGCCTCCCAATGTGGTCATTATCCTTACCGATGACCAAGGCTGGGGTGACTTGAGTCACAGTGGAAATACCAACCTTTCTACACCCCATATAGACCGCTTGGCGAAGCAGGGGGTTAGTTTTGACAGGTTTTATGTGCAGCCAGTCTGTTCACCTACCCGGGCTGAATTGCTTACAGGCAGGTATCACCTCCGGTCAGGCGTATATGGCACCTCGTCTGGAGAGGAAAGATTGGATTTGGATGAGGTGACACTGGCGGATGTCTTTAAGGCAGCTGGATATGCCACGGCTGCATTTGGGAAGTGGCATAGTGGTATGCAATATCCCTACCATCCCAACGGCAGGGGCTTTGATGAGTTTTATGGGTTTTGTTCCGGACACTGGGGCGATTATTTCAGTCCCATGCTGGAACATAATGGCCAAATAGTCAAAGGGAATGGGTTTTTGGTGGATGATTTGACGGATCATGCCATGGATTTTATGGAAAAAAATCAGGATCAACCCTTTTTGGTTTTCCTGCCGCTGAACACACCGCATTCTCCGATGCAAGTACCCGATCGATGGTGGGATAAATTTCAGGATAAAACCCTTGATATGACCCTTCCTACAGAACAGGGGGAGGATCTAGCCTTTACCAAGGCTGCCTTGGCCATGTGTGAAAACATCGACTGGAATGTGGGTAGGTTGATGGAGAAAATTTCGGATTTAAATCTGGAAGAAAATACCATCGTCATTTATTTCAGCGACAACGGACCCAACAGTTTCCGCTGGAATGGCGGGATGAAAGGACGCAAAGGATCTACCGATGAGGGAGGAGTACGGTCCCCATTTTTTGTGCAATGGAAAGGAACCCTTCCCGAGGGCAAGGAAATACCGCAGATTGCCGGAGCCATTGATTTGTTGCCAACTTTGGTCAACCTCGCCGGAATCCCTCCTCCAACTACCAAACGGTTGGACGGAAAAAGTCTGGCTTCGCTCATGTTGGAAGATCAGTCATCCTGGGATGACCGAATCATTTTTAACCATTGGAATGGCAATACCAGCTTGCGGACACAAGATTTTCGCCTCGACAAAGATGGGAATCTTTTCCACATGGCTTCCGATCCTTCCCAAATAAAAGCGGTCAATGAACAATATCCGATTGAAGCACAGCAACTGTTGGCTGTCAAAACAGCTTGGGAAGCCGAGATGGAATTGGAAAGAGATGAATCCGAGCGCCCCTTTGTGCTTGCTCACCCGGATGCATTGTATACCCAGCTTCCAGCCCGGGATGGCATTCCCCATGGAAATATTCAACGCTCCAACCGCTTTCCCAACGATTCTTATTTCACCAATTGGGTGAGCCTTTTGGACAGTATTACCTGGGATGTGGAGGTGCTTGGTGAGGGGGAATACCTGGTGGATGCCTATTATACTTGCGCAGAATCGGATGTAGGTTCCAAGGTGCTTCTGGAAATTGGCGCATCAACCTTGGAATTCCAGGTGGAGCATCCCCATGATCCACCTATTCGGGGCATGGAAAATGACCGGGTGGAACGGATGGAATCCTATGTGAAGGATTTCAAACCCATGAATTTGGGTACTATAAAATTAACTCCGGGAAGAACCTCCGTCACCTTGAAGGCACTGGACGTTCCCGGCGGGCAGGTAATGGATCTGCGCCTGATGCTATTTACAAAAAAATCAATAACAAACTGATACTATGAACGTCTTCAAATTATTTTGTGTACTTGCTTTTCTTGCCTTTTCCTGCAATCAGAAAGAGGAATTGCCTACTTACGACGTAGTTGTCTATGGAGCCAACTCAGCGGGTGTGATAGCTGCTTATACCGCCAAAACCATGGGGAAATCTGTGTTGCTCATCGAACCATCCAACCATTTGGGGGGGTTGACTACCGGCGGGCTGGGATATACAGATATCGGGAATAAATTTGCCGTTACGGGCTTGTCACGCAATTTTTACCGGAGATTGGGGGACCATTACGGGAAGTTTGAGCAGTGGATATTTGAGCCGAGTGTGGCGAAAAAAACCTTTCAGGAATACCTGGATAAAGCCGGTATAGAGGTGCAATACGGATTGCGAATCATCGGGGTTGAAAAATCCGATGGCAAGATTCGATCCATTGAGCTTGAAAATTCATTTGATCCACAAGCCGGAAGTAATCAGAGAGTAAGCGGTAAGGTATTTATTGATGCCACTTATGAGGGAGATTTAATGGCCAAAGCCGGTGTGACCTACGCCATCGGTCGGGAGCCCAATTCACAATATGGAGAAACGTACAACGGGGTGCAGCTTATGACGGGTCATCAATTTCCGGATGGGGTAGATCCCTATGTGGTTCCCGGAGATCCTTCCAGTGGCCTGCTTTGGGGGATCAGTGAAGAGGACTTGGAACCTGACGGCACCGGGGATGACAAAATACAAGCATATAATTACCGGATTTGCCTGACCAATGAGCCGTCTAACCGCATAGAAATTACCGAACCTGATGGATATGATCCTTCCGTGTTTGACCTGCTGGTGCGGCTGTTTGAGGCCCAGCCAGACAAGTTGAGTCTGGGAAACTATTTTATCTGGAGCCGCATGCCCGATAACAAAACGGACATCAACAACCGGGGAGGTTTTTCAACCGACATGATCGGTATGAATTATAACTATCCGGAGGGAAGCTATGACGAGAGAAAGGAAATCATTGATGCACATACCCACTACACCAAATCCCTCCTCTATTTCTACAAAACGGACCCGCGTGTGCCACAGGAAATACAAACAGCTGTTCAAGAGTGGGGATATCCCATGGACGAATATACGGATACGGATCATTGGACACCCCAACTGTATGTGCGAGAAGTTCGCCGGATGGTCGGTGAATATGTGATGACACAGGCCAACTGTGTAGGAGAGGAAGTCGTGGAGGACGGCGTAGGCATGGCCGCCTATACCATGGATTCGCACAACATACAGCGTGTAGTCATCGAAAAGGATGGCAAGAAAATGGTGAAGAATGAAGGAAATGTGGAAATAGGCGGTTTTGGTCCCTACCCGATTGCCTACCGCTCCATCATCCCCAAAAAGACCGAAGCGGAGAATTTGTTTGTACCCGCTGCACTTTCTGCCACGCATATCGCCTACGGCTCCATTCGGATGGAACCAGTCTTTATGGTATTGGGCCAATCCGCAGCCGTTGCGGCAAGTATGGCCATAGACAACGAATTAGCCGTACAGGATATCGATGTAGTGGCCTTGCAGCGTGAGCTAAAAGAAAACCCTCTGGCAGATGGAAGTACGGCGGAAATACTGGTTGACAATGACGATTCCGGTGCTCAAATCCAGGGAGATTGGGAGCGGGTAACCAGTGGCGGCTATGGCCCCAGTTTCTTGAGGGAATTGTCAAAAGGTCAACAAGCCGCCTCCGTACGCTACGTGCCCACCATTCAGGACGAAGGAAAGTACACCGTATTGGTATATTTCTCCCGCACGGCTGATGCCACCCTGCAGACCCAGGTGTTGGTTTCGGACGGAAAAACCGAAAGTACCCTGACAATCAAGGAGTCGGATATCCGGGTAGAGGGGCAAACCTCCGGAGAGTGGGTGTCCATCGGTACCTACGCACTGAGCCCTGGTACGGGTTCCCATGTCACCGTCACCAATCAAGGTGCCGATGGGGCGGTGGTTGCCGATGCGGTGCTTTGGGTGCCTGTGAGGTAAATGCAGTGGAAGTTTGAAGGCGATAGCTATCTAAGGCCAGAACTATTTATTATTAAAAGTCTTGTCAGGGTTGATTATTGGAAATTAGGTGGTGGTATAAAACTCCCCAAATTGAGACTAGCGTTATGTTAAATAAATAATTACAAGCAATGAAATGCTAGATATTTCCAGAAGCAGCCTATACCATGTCTTAGGTAGAAAAGTCTGAGAATATTTTGCTGAGGCAAAGTGGACAAACAGCCGTTCAACCATCCTACAGGCAGGTTGTTCTGCTGAATGGCCATTACCTTATAGTCGGTTATAAGCATGTTGGGAGGCGCTTCTGGCTGATAGAGGGAGCCGTTCGGCAAGCGTAAAATCAACTCGACCAGCTACTGATCAAATGTATAAAGTGGGAAAAGGAATTTTACAAATTGGATGCCTCCGGATGGTTAAAGTGCCAGTGCAAAGCAAAGCCAAGCCTGATCGAACATTGGAAATTTATTCAAAAAACAGGTATTTTTGGCCAACCGATTTAAAACAAAAACAGATGATCAATCAAAAAACAAGTGTTCTTTTGATTGATCATCTTCTTTGTAATCGTCTGGTATACCTATATTTTAAAGGCAGGACTTATGGTAAAGGACTATTTGACATTGCAAGTTGACTGGCTTCCTTATTTCAATCGGGGTGGTAGTTATTCGGGAAAAAAGATTTAAAGTTTGATATGTAAAAAAGTAAACGAAAAATAATTTGACTGTTCGTTTTTCGCCCTAGCAACTTTACTCTATTCCTGTATTAAAGGACAGAAGCTGGAAATCCAACGACTGATGTCACTGGATATCCCGAAGCCAGGCAATTGCAAGAGTCAACTATTTGTTTGATTAGCCTAAAATTTTTCCTATAATCCAAACGATTAATACAACGACTAATACTGCTCCTATAATGCCCACCCACAAGCCGGCTTCAAATATATCCCCGATTACACTGCATCCGCTAAAGAGAGTGAGGAAAGTTATAAACAATAAAATGGCAACACTATTTTGATTTTTCATGGTTAAGAAATTTTAGTTTTCAATTCTATAAAATAAACAAATAACATGCCTCAACACGATATGACCAAAAGATAATCATCAAATAAAAAGGATTTTTCCTCCGTTAATAGACTTATTTATTCAATTCGAAGCACGAATGCTGGTTTTGGGAAATACCTAATAAGTTTTCATTTCAACGGGGTTCTGGCAGATTATCTGCCCATAATCACAAGCATCACCAATTTTATGGTATCGCTATAGAACACAGATAACACGGATTTGGCTGATTTTTGGGAGTTATGAGTTATGAATTTTGAGATTGAATTTGAATCAGCACGTTTTATTAGCCGTTCAATAATCTAAATGACTTATATGCTTAAAAATCCAAAATATTTCTGGCAATATCCCCCATAAATAATTATTCTCACCCATGATCAAGTCAGCAAGGAATTAACCCTTAACAATTAACCCTTAACAATTAACCCTTAACCCTTAACCCTTAACCCTTAACCCTTAACAATTATCCCTTAACAATTTTGGAAGCTCCGAAATTCTGGAAAAAACAGGAAGAGTTGGAAACCAAATTCGACAAATGGATGATTTATTGAAGCATATTGAGTATTTGGAAAGATTCCCGGGGGTGATACAGAAAAGATATTCTCAAAAGTCATGGATTTAGCAGAGTTGGGAAATTTGGAAAAGAAAGACCTAAAGGCCCTCGAGGAGTGCCTGGAAAACTACAGGGACCTGAAGAATGCGCTGGACTCGAGTGAAGAGAAGGGTATTGAGAAGGGGAAGCTACTTGCAAATGAGGAGACTAAGCGTTTGGATACTATCAATTTTCACAAAGCAGTGAAATGATCTCGCAAGTCATGGGGAAGGAAATTGAAGAAGCAAAGACTTTTTTGTAGGGTGCTAGGTTGTTGGAACAGGGTATTTATAATTACCATAGATTCTGAAAGCGTATACGACAAGGGATATTGAAAAATTGATTTTCATCGAATTCGGAGAACAGCGGGTTTTTGGCGAGAAATTTTTGCTAATCTTAAAATAGATGCTGCCAAAACTAGGGGAGGAGGATGTCCATTTTGCTTAGGGTTGAAACCCTAGGCAATTAATTCGATTACACATCTGATGCGTTCGGAGGACGGGGATTTTGATTGGTTTAGATGACTGTCGTTTGAATTTGATTCCGTCAAGGAATTACAAATATCTGAAAGCTTAATTGCAAATTACGCCTAGCAGGGGTTGAAACCCAGGGCTATTAAATCGGTCGCCCTTCTGGAATTTTTTAATTCATCATGGTATAGAACAGAACAAAAATTTGTGAATTTATCTCCGTTTTGCTTCTTAAATCCCCCTGTAGGGATACTTTTGATTTCGATTTTGGATGGATTTTCTAGTACAACGAGAATAAGCTCCCTCCCTTTCAGGGGAAGGTTGGGGCAGTTACGGAGTGGAGATTTTTTAACAGGAAGCCTCTCCAACCTGAGACGGGATTTCAGGGATTTTGATTGCCTGAGATGAATGTTATTTGAATTTGATTCCGTCATGGAATTACAAATTCCAATTATCCAAAAGCGTAATTGAAAATTACGCCTAGCAGAATTTATTACCGACCCGTGAACTTCTGCTTCCTCAAAATCAATAAGTAGGTTTTGAGGAAAATGTACAATCCGATGATGTGTAGCAGTAAAAATATTGAATCAAAATATTTTTTTTTCATTTGACCCATTTTTTTTTAGTGCCCTGATTTAGGGCAAAATACAAATTCCATTTATCAACCTGCAACTTTTGGTTTATGTAAATAATATATTTTTAAATTGCTCATTTTCAGTATAGTATATCTGTTTAGGAGGTGTTGGAAAGACTTTGAAATTGATTTTTTTTGTACCA